>JAUYPV010000161.1 GCA_030697555.1 Hyphomonadaceae bacterium | reverse complement strand
TGGGGGCGGTGGAAAGATCGAGCGTCGGCTGGGCGATGAACTCGGACGGGTTCGCCTTGATCTTGGCGCGGAAGGCTTCGATTTCTTTTTTCGCCGCGTGCGGGCCGATCAGCATGCCGTAGCCGCCCGAACCATGGACGCGCTTGACGACAAGGTCCTTGAGATTGGCGAGGACGTAGGAGAGATCGTCCGGCGCGGAGCAGCGCCAGGTCGGCACGTTGTCGAGTATGGGCTTTTCACCGAGGTAGAATTTGATCATCTCGGGCACGAAGACATAGATCGCCTTGTCGTCCGCGACGCCCGAGCCGGGGGCCGAGCAGAGCGTGACGCCGCCCGAACGGTAGACGTTGAAGATGCCGGGGATGCCGAGAAGCGAGTCCGCCTTGAAGGTCAGCGGATCGATGTAGGTGTCGTCGATGCGGCGGTAGATGACGTCAACGCGCTGCGGCCCGCGTGTGGTGCGCATCCAGCAGAGGCCGTTCTCGACGAAGAGGTCCTGCGGCTCGACGAGTTCGATGCCCATGAGGTCGGCGAGGAAGGAGTGCTCGTAGTAGGCGGAGTTGAGCGAGCCCGGCGTCAGCAGCACCACGGTCGGATCGTCGTCGCACTTGATGGGAGCGACTTCCTGCAGCGTCTTCTTGAGCTGCACAGGATAACTGTCGACCGCTTCGACGATGCCGGCCTGGAAGAGCTGCGGGAACATCCGCATCATGATCTCGCGGTTCTCAAGCATGTAGGAGACGCCCGAGGGCGTGCGGCAATTATCCTCGAGAACCTGGAAGCTGTTGCCGTCGGTGCGCACGATGTCGACGCCGACGATGTGGCTGTAGACCTTGCCCGGCGGATCGACGCCGATCATGTCCGGCAGGAAGGCCTCGTTCTGGTAGACCAGCTCTTCGGGGATGACGCCGGCACGCAGGATCTCGCCGCGGTGGTAGACGTCATAGAGGAAGGCGTTGAGCGCGCGGCTGCGCTGCTTGATGCCGCGCGAGAGCTTGCGCCACTCGGACGCGCCGAAGACGCGGGGGATGAGGTCGAACGGGATGAGGCGCTCGGGGTCGCCGCCCTCGCCGTAGACGGCGAACGTGATGCCGATCTTGCGGAAGATCGCCTCGGCCTCGTTCTGGCGGAGCTTGAGGAGGTCGACGCCGGCGGCGTTGATCCATTCGGCGACCTTGTCGTAAGGCGCGCGAACCGACCGGTCGTCTGCGAACATTTCGTTGTACATGCCGCCCCAGTGGTAGCCGGACCCTGATCCCTGTGAAGCAGCTTCACGGGCCCGCTTCCTGCCGCCAGAATGCCTGCCTAATCTTTAGGCAGCAAAAGTGGAAGACCCCGTCCGACCGGGACTATAGGAAACAGCGTGCCTGCCGCCACGACCATGCTGGAAACCGACCTCAAGGCGCGCGCGCGCGCGCTCGGCTTCGACGCCGCGCGGATTGCGCGGGCGGACGAGGCGTGGGCGGCGGGCGGTCGACTCGCGGAGTTCATCGCCGAAGGACGCCACGGCGACATGGGATGGATGGCGGAGACGGCGACGTGCCGCGCTCACCCGACGGCGATGTGGCCCGAAGCGAAGTCGGCGCTGGTCGTCGGGCTCAACTACGGACCCGGACACGACCCGCTGACGTCGCTCACTCATACCGAGCGCGCAACGGTTTCGGTCTATGCATCGAACGCCGACTATCATGACGTGCTGAAGAAGCGGCTGAGGCGGCTTGCGTCCGGCTTCGCGGCGGACACCGGGCACGAGGTGAAGATCTTCGTCGACACGGCGCCGCTGATGGAAAAGCCGCTCGCGGAGCGCTCGGGCCTCGGCTGGCAGGGCAAGCACACGAACCTCGTCAGCCGCGACTTTGGCTCCTGGCTTTTCCTCGGCGTCATGCTGACCAGCGCGGAGCTTGAGCCTGACTCTACGGCAGAGGACTCCTGCGGAAGCTGCCGCGCCTGTCTCGACATCTGCCCGACCAACGCCTTCCCCGCGCCCTACCAGCTCGATGCGCGGCGCTGCATCTCGTACCTGACCATCGAACTCAAAGGGCCGATCCCGCGCGAGTTCCGCCGCGCCATGGGCAATCGCATCTATGGCTGCGACGACTGTCTGGCCGTCTGCCCGTGGAACAAGTTCGCCCAGGCGGCAAAGGATGCGGCCTTTCATCCCAGGCCCGAGCTCACCGCGCCCTTGCTGAACGATCTGGCCCAACTCGACGACGCTGGTTTCCGTGAGGTTTTTGCGGGCTCCCCGATCAAGCGGATCGGCCGGGACCGGTTCATCCGAAATGTGATGATCGCCATTGGAAATTCGGGGTCGCCGCGACTCAAGGATGTGTGTATCCAGCGATTGGACGACGCCTCGCCGATCGTGCGGGGCGCCGCCATCTGGGCGCTGGGCATACTCTCTCCCCCTGCCTTTGAAACTGAACGTGTGTGTCGACAAAGCGTCGAAGCCGATCCCGACGTGTGTGAGGAATGGGATGCTGGACCAGCCGGACAAGCCAGGCCCTGATGATCGTGTCGACATGAGCTCGGCGCCTGACGACATGCTGTTCGACCGTGAGGAGCAGGCCGGCTCGGGCGGTGGAATGCTCGGCCGTTTCCGCGCCGGCGTGAGCGCGCAACCCGGGCAGCCGGACGGCCCGCCGCTGTGGCGGCGCATCATCGTGTTCTTCTTCAAGTGGGGCGTGATCGCGGCGGTGGCGTTTCTCGTCCTCAGTGTCGGCGCCGCCTTCACCTTCGGCTGGACCGGCCCGCCGCCGACATTCAATATGGCCGGCACCGCCATGAAGGGCGTCGAAGTGCGCCGCGAGTGGGTCGCTCTCAAGAATGTCTCACCGCACGTCGTGCGCGCGGTCATCGCCGCCGAGGACCAGGCGTTCTGCGCGCATGACGGCTTCGACGTGAAGGAAATCAACAAGGCGCTCGAGGCGGCGGAACGCGGGCGCAAGCTGCGCGGCGCGTCGACGATCTCGCAGCAGACCGCGAAGAACGTGTTCCTGTTCAATGGCGGCGGCTGGATGCGCAAGGGCGCAGAAGCCTATTTCACCGTGCTGGTCGAGCAGATGTGGACCAAGCCGCGCATCATGGAGACGTATCTCAACGTCGCCGAATGGGGCGACGGCATCTATGGCGTCGAGCAGGCGGCGCAGGAGCGCTTCGGCATCTCCTCGAAGAACCTCACGCCACGCCAGGCGGCGGCGCTCGCCGCCGTTCTGCCCAACCCAAATGTGTGGAAGGTCGACGGCAGCTACGCTTCGGGACGGCGCGGCCGGCAGATCCAGTCGCTGATGGCGATGGTAAAGCGCGACGGCCTCGACAACTGCGTGGTCGGAAAGTAGCGCTCAGTTCCCGACGATGCCTTAGTTCCCGACGATCACTGGACGCGCGTCCACGGCGTCGTCGATGCCGGTGGGATCGCGCATGCCCTTGTTACGCATGGCCTCGCGGATGTCGCCGCGCACGACGACGGCCTCGACATCCTTCGGTGCGAATTTCAGCGCCAGCTCGACATCCTCCCAGGCCTCCTGCAGGCGATCCATGTTGAGCAGGACCATCGCCCGCATGCGCAGCGCCTCGCCATCGCCCGGCGAAAGGCTGAGCGCGGTGTTGAGTTCCTCGCCCGCCTCCTCCCAGTGCTTCAGCGTGATGTGGGCGCGCGCGAGATCCTTGCGCAGCGCGGCGTCCTGCGGCTTCAGCTTGATGGCGTTGGTGAACGTGAGGATCGCCGCTTCCGGTCGCTTGGCCAGCAGCCAGGCGTTGCCGGACTGGGCGAGATAGACGGCGCGGGCATCGAGCGTGCCCCCGTCCTTGGCGTTGGCGAGTTCCTCGAGGCGGGCGGCGCCTTCCTCTTCCTGTCCCAGCGCGATGAGGGCGAGCGCCGCGCAATGACGCGCCGCCGGACGGCTTCCCTGCCCAAGCCAGGTGAGCGCGTCCGAGTAGGCGCCCTCGGCATCCTTGTCGATCTTGTCGATGCAATCGCGCAGACGCGCTGTCTCGCTCTGCTGGGCGAATGCGGCCGGGGCGGCTGCGAGAAACAGGGCGGCGACAGGTACGAAACGCATGCACAAGATCCGGAAATCGGCGACGCTGGCTTTTGGCGCCACAGGATGCATAAGGCCTACACGATCAGGCTGTAAGTGACATGACATCAATGCAGCTCCTCGCCTTCGGATGCGGCTATGTCGCAACCACGCTGGCCAAGCGCCTCGCCCCGCACGGGATCGCGACGCTGGGAACCACGCGCGGCGCGGATGGCGCAGCCGCGCTAGCCGCGCAGGGAATTACGGCGGTGACATGGCCCGGCGCGGAAATCGATCCGCCGCAGGGCGCGGCATGGCTGATCTCTGTGCCGCCGAATGACGAGGAGTGCCCGGTGTTCCGGGCCTTCGGTGGCAAGGCCTCTGGCGCTGCCTGGATCGGCTATCTTTCCACCACCGGTGTCTATGGCGATCTCGGCGGGCGCTGGGCGTTCGAGGAGACGCCGCGCAAACCGCTGAGCCGCGAGGCCGAAAACCGCGCGCGCGCCGAAGACCAGTGGCTGTCCGTTGGCGCGCATGTCTTTCGCCTGCCCGGCATCTATGGGCCCGGCCGCTCGCAACTAGATCGCGTGCGCGAGCCCGGCGCGCGGCGCATCGTGAAGCCGGGGCAGGTCTTCTCGCGGGCGCATCGCGACGATATCGCCTCCGCGATCGAAGCTTCGATCGCACATCCAAGGCCAGGTGCAATCTACAATGTGTGCGATGACGAACCGGCGCCGGCGGATGAAGTGCTCGTCCACGCCGCGAACCTCCTGGGCATTGCGCCACCGCCCGCGGTCGCTTTCGAGGATGCGGGGCTCTCGCCTGCCGCGCAACGTTTCTATGCCGAGTGCAAGCGCGTCTCGAACGCGCGCGCGAAGGCGGAGCTGGGATGGCTTCCTGTCTATCCGACCTATCGCGAGGGCTTAGCGGCCTGCCTTCAGGCGGAGGCTGTGTCGACCTGATCAGCGAGCTGGAGGACGGCGCCGATCATGCGCTCGATGTCCTGCGGGCGTGAGAGGCGGTGATCGCCGTCCTTGATCAGGCTCCACACAATGTCGGTCGACTTCAGCTGGCCGACCATTTCGAGCGAGTGTGACCACGGCACATCGTCGTCGAGGCCGCCGTGCAGGATGCGGATCGGGACGGTGATCTGGATCTGCTCGTCCATGACGTTCCAGCTTCGCCCCTCCTCGATCAGGGCGCGGGTGATCGGATAGCCGGCGGGATCGTAGCCGGAGGGACGGGTCCAGAAGCCCTGCTCCATGATCGTCCGTCTCTGATCGTCGTCGAAGCGTGACCACATCAGGCGCTCGGTGAAGTCGGGCGCCGGCGCCAGCAGGGTGACGCCCGCAACGCGGTCCCGCCGCGCCAGCGCGACCAGCAGCGCCATCCAGCCGCCCATGGATGAACCGACCAGCACCAGCGGCCCCGCCGTGAGCTGGTCGATCGCCGCCAGCGCATCGCACCGCCAGCGGCCGATCGTTCCGTCCTCGAACCTGCCCGAGCTTTCGCCGTGGCCCTGATAGTCGAAGCGCAGGAAGCTCCGCCCCGCACGCTGCGCATGAGCGTGCAACGAGCTCGCTTTTTCGCCCTGCATGTCGGAATGGAAGCCGCCCAGCCAGACGATCCCGGCCTTGTCCGCCTGGCCCGTTGTCCGGCGATAGGCGATCTGCGCACCAGCGTGGTCGAAATGTTCAGTTTCATCGATCGGCATGGCGCCCGACTCTGATTGGTTTGCGTCGGGCTGAAAAGCGACTATCGGTCAGCCGAAGTAAATAGGAGAACACCCAGCCTTGTCCTTGTCGGGGGCGACGATCCTTCAGGTCATTCCCCGGCTCGACACCGGCGGGGCGGAGCGCACGACCCTGGAGGTTGCCGAGGCGCTGATCGCGGCCGGGGCCAAGGCGGTTGTGGTTAGCGCCGGCGGCCGTCTTGAGGGCGAACTGACGCGCCTGGGCGCGGAGCTGATCAAGATCGATCACGCGGGAACCAAGAACCCAATTCGCCTTTACGGCAATGCTGGCGTGTTTTCGCGGATCATCAGCGGCTACAAGGTCGATCTCGTGCACGCCCGCTCGCGGGCGCCGGCGTGGAGCGCGCTGTGGGCGGCGCGCCGGATGAAGAAGCCTTTCGTCACGACCTATCACGGCGTCTACAACGCGAAGAGCCCGCCCAAGCGCTTCTATAATTCGGTGATGGCGCGCGGCGACGTGGTGATCGCCAATTCCGAGTTTACCGCCGCCCATGTCCGCCAGGAGCACCCGTCGGCCGCGGACCGGATAGTCACCATCCCGAGGGGCGTCGACATCAAGCGGTTCGACCCGGACAGGATCACGCCCTCGCGCCGAGCGGCGCTGGCGAAGGAGTGGCGGGTCGAGCCCGATACCATCCTCATCGTCCTGCCCGCCCGCCTTACCGGCTGGAAAGGCCATCGCGAGGCGATCGCTGCCGCGGCCCTCCTCAGGGACCGGCCGGGACCCTCCTGGCGTATGGTTTTCGCAGGGGACGCGCAGGGCCGGCGGGGTTATGTAGAGGAATTGAGCGAGCTTATTGCCAGCCACAGCCTTGACGGCAGGGTCGCGATGGTAGGGCATTGTGACGACATGCCAGCAGCGTTCGCCCTCGCGAATATCGTGATTGCGCCCTCCAACGAGCCCGAGGCGTTCGGGCGGGTTGCAGCCGAAGCCGGAGCCATGGGTGCACCCGTGATCGGCTCCAGTATCGGGGCACAGGGCGAGATCATCGAGGCCGGACGGACCGGCCTCATCGTCCCGCCCCTCGATCCGCCTGCCCTTGCCGCTGCCATGGCAGACCTGCTGGACCGGGGTCCGGAAGGCCGCGAGGCGATGGGCGCGGCGGCCCGGGCCCGCATCCGGGAAAGATTCACTACCTCGGCGCTTCAGCAGGCGACCCTGGCGGTCTATGACAGGCTTATCGGTCGGCCTGCATGAGTGATCCCAGTACCTTTTACCCGCCTCCAAATCCGGGCGACACGCTGAAGCGTGTGCTGGTGATCAAGCTCGGCGCGCTGGGCGATTTCATGCAGGCGCTGGGCGCGATGCGTGTGGTGCGGGCGACGCACCCCTCGGCGCGGATCACGCTGCTCACCACCGAGCCGTTCGAAGCCTTCGCCAAGGCCTGTCCGTATTTCGACATCGTCGAGGCTGATGGCCGGCCGCGCGACATCAAGGGCCGCGCCGACCTGATCCGCCGCCTACGTTCGGCCGGCTACGACATGGTCTACGACTTCCAGAACAATGACCGGACGGCGCAATACTTCGCGGGCCTCACCGGCAAGAAGCCGCTCTGGTCGGGGGCCGCCAACGGCGCCTCGCACCAGCACAGGAACGCCAACCGCGCGATGATGCACAATTTCGACCGGTTGGCGGAGCAGCTTCTCCATGCCGGTCTCTCGCCGAAGCCCCCGGGCGATCCGACCGGCTGGATCATCGGACAGGATCTTGCGCCGAGCGTCGAATGGGTGAGGCCGGCCTTCCGCGATCCGCCGCGCTTCCAGCCGGAGTTCTTCAATCTCTATGGGCCCTACATGCTGCTGATCCCGGGGTCGTCGGCCGACCATCCGGAAAAGCGCTGGCCGGGAGATCGGTTCGCACAGATCGCCAAGTGGGTCGCCGATGCCGGGATCACGCCCGTCATTCTCGGCACGAAGGCGGAAGCCGAGGTCGGCAACCAGATCATGAAGTTCGAGCCGCGCGCCAAGAGCGTCATCGGCCGCACCGACTTGTTCCAGCTCGCCACCCTTTCGCAGCGCGCGGTGCTGGCGATCGGAGGCGATACCGGCCCAATGCACCTTGCCGCCGCCGCCCGTGCGCCGGGCGTCTGCCTGTTCGCGCAGGAGTGGACCGACACCATGGCGAGCGACCTGCATTCGGTGCACAACCCGCAGACCCGGCTCGGTCGCGCCGCGCCGCGTGGCGGCCCGATGATCGTGCTCTATGCGGCGTCCCTGGACGCACTGTCGGTCGACGACGTGAAGTACGCCGCCCTTGGCATGAACGTGCTGCCGCCCAATATCGCCCGGCCGGAACCCAAGCCGCCGCCGGAGCCCGAGCCTGCCGATGAAGTGACGGGGGACGCTGTTCCACCGTCTGAATCCGGCGCAGAGCTTGCGCCAGGCCCCGATTCTTGAACATTTCCGCGTCCGCGGGCATAGTCCGCGCTCATTTCAGCCCATCCGGGCAGCCACCAGGGAGACTTGACCATCGCTCAGCGACCGCAAGCGGCACAATCGCCGAAGAAAGAAGGCCCGCAGATCAACGAGGACATCCGCGCGCCACGCGTCCTTCTCATCGACGAGAAGGGTGAGAAACAGGGCGAGATGCCAATCGACGCCGCGCTTGACGCAGCGAAAGAGGCCGGGCTCGACCTGGTCATGGTCGCGCCCGACAACGACCCACCGGTCGTGAAGATTTCCGACTACGGCAAGCAGCGCTTCGCCGAGCAGAAGAAGAAGGCCGAGGCGCGGAAGAAGCAGAAATCGGCCGACCTCAAAGAGATCAAGCTCCGCCCGAACATCGACAAGCACGATTACGAGGTGAAGGGCCGGTCTATCCGCCGGTTCTTCGAGGAAGGCGACAAGGTGAAGATCACCATGCGCTTCCGCGGCCGCGAGATGGCGCACCAGCATCTTGGCATGGAATTGCTGGCGAAGGTTCGCCAGGACTTCTCCGATGTCGCAAAGGTCGAGCAGGAACCCAAGCTCGAAGGCCGTCAGATGGTGATGGTGCTCTCTCCGCGCTGACGCGCGGGGGAGCATGACTTCTCCGTAATCTCGAACCTGCGCTGTGTGCCTTGCCGCCCGCGCGGGGAGGTCTACTCTCTCACGCCATGAAACACGCACCCCTGATGATACTGGCTGGGCTCGCGCTGATGGCGTGCACCCCGTCCGAACCCGCAACAACAACAACGACGGAGACCACTACGACAACCACTCCGCCAGTCGAGACGCCGGCGCCGGCCCCAACCGATCCAGCCGCCGACACCTGCAACATGGCGCAGTACGCTGCACTTATCGGAAAGCCGGCGACCGATGCGGCCGTGCCGCCCGCGAGCGCCACCGTGCGGCACATCACACCGACGACGCAGGTCACGATGGACTTCGTCGCGACCCGGCTAAACGTCGACATCAGCGCCGAAGGCGTGGTCACGGGCGTCCGCTGCGGCTGAGGCTTCTTTCGTCTAGTCACGTGGGGGCGGGAGCGGGAAACCGTTCTCGCCCTTGCTTTTGGGCTTTTGCTGCGTATAAACCCCGCTTCCACCGCACCGGACGGGGCCAATGGCATGCCTCCCCGGTCATTTTCAGGCGTCGCGCCGTTGAATCCCACCTTGATTTCATTGGGGGATTTTTCGGGACTGACTGTCGCCACAGGAGACCGAAATGCCGAAGATGAAGACCAAGAAGGCCGCTGCAAAGCGGTTCACCATGACTGCGTCCGGCAAGCTCAAGCGTGGCGTCGCCGGCAAGCGTCACCGACTGATCAGCCACAATTCGAAGTACATCCGCACCAACCGCGGCACTGTTGTCGTCGCGGCGGTGGACACACCTCGCATCGTGAAAAAGTTCCTGCCCTACGGCGCGAAGTAACCGCCCTAGTAGCGCCCCCACCCTGATCAGATAACGGAGTTTCCCCATGCCACGCGCACGCGGCAGAGTCCCGGCCCACGCCCGGCACCGCAAAGTCATCAAGGCAGCCAAAGGCTTCTACGGCCGCCGCAAGAACACCTTCCGCACGGCCCAGGCCGCGGTCGTCAAGTCGGGCGTCAACGCCTACAAGGGCCGCAAGCTGAAGAAGCGGAATTTCCGCTCGCTCTGGATCCAGCGCATCAACGCTGCCTGCCGCACGATCGACGAAGGCTTCACGTATTCGCGTTTCATCGCGGGCCTTTCCAAGGCAGGCCTGACCGTCGACCGCAAAGTCATGGCCGATCTCGCCATGCACGAACCGGCCGCGTTTAGCGCCCTGGTGGAGAAGGCCCGGGCAGCGCTGGCGGCTTAGCCAGTTCTTTCTCCGAAGCCGATCTCCATCAGTTCCGAGCCGCTAAGCGCGGGGCGGAGTTAGTCCCCGTGCGCCCTCTAACCGAACGCATGGTCCCGATATGGCTATCGACACACAGGTTGCGGAAATCGAGGTGGAAACCTCGAAGGCAATCGCGGCGGCTTCGGATGAAGCGGGCCTGGAGGCAATCCGCGTTGCCGAACTCGGCAAGAAAGGGCGTCTCTCGCTGCTGATGCGCGAGCTGGGCGGCATGACGCCGGAACAGCGCCAGGTTGCGGGGCCGGCGCTCAACGGGGTGAAGGACCGGCTCACTACAGCGATCTCGGCGCGCAAGGCCGAGCTTGAGCTGGTCGCGATCAACAAGCGACTGCAGTCGGAGCGCGAGGACCTGACGCTGCCGCCACGGCCCGAGCCTGTTGGCGCGCTGCATCCGGTGATGCAGGTGTTCGAGGAGCTGGCGGCGATATTCGCCGACATGGGCTTCGCGGTGGCCGAAGGCCCGGACATCGAAGACGACTTCCACAACTTCACCGCGCTCAACTTCCCGCCCGGCCACCCGGCGCGCGAGACGCACGACACGTTCTTCCTCAAGCCTGACGTATCTGGCGCGAAGAAGGTGCTGCGCACGCACACGTCGCCCGTGCAGATCCGCACGATGGTGAATCAGAAGCCACCGATCCGCGTGATCGCGCCTGGCCGCGTGTTCCGGAAGGACTGGGACGCGACGCACACGCCGATGTTCCATCAGATCGAGGGCCTCGTCGTCGACAAGCAGGTGCACATGGGTCACCTGAAGTCGTGCCTCACCGAGGCGTTCTCGCGCTTCTTCGAGGTGGCGACGGCGCAGACGCGTTTCCGGCCGCACTTCTTCCCGTTCACCGAGCCGAGCGCCGAGATGGACATGCGCTGCGACCGTTCGGGCGCGGAGATCAAGGTTGGCGAAGGCAATGACTGGCTCGAGATTCTCGGCTGCGGGATGGTGCATCCCAACGTGCTGCGCTCGTGCGGCATCGACCCGGAAGAATACCAGGGCTTCGCCTTCGGCCTCGGCGTCGATCGTCTCGCGATGCTGAAATACGGCATGCCGGACCTGCGCCCCTATTTCGAGGCCGACGTCGACTGGATCAAGCACTACGGCTTCAAGCCATGGCTGCTGCCTACGGTCACTGGAGGTCTGTCGTGAAATTCACCCTCCCCTGGCTGAAGGACTATTTCGACACGTCGTCGGACTTGCCCGCGATTCTCGAGGCCATGACCATGGCAGGGCTCGAGGTTGAAGATGCGCATGATCCGAAGGATGCACTGAAGCAGTTCACCGTCGCGAAAATCGTGTCAGCGAAGCAGCACCCGAATGCGGACAAGCTGCAGGTCTGCCAGGTCGAGACGATCGACGGGATGAAGGAGATCGTCTGCGGCGGGCTCAATGCGCGACCGGGTCTGGTGACGGCGTATGCGCCGATCGGGGCGTTCATTCCGGGATCGGGGATTACGCTGGTTGCGAAGCCGGTGCGTGGGGTTGTTTCCAACGGCATGCTGTGCTCGGGCTCGGAAATGCAGACGGACGAGGATCCGTTCCGGCTGCGCATCGCGCATTTCGAGGAATGGCAGCCGAGGGCGCAGGCGCTGGGGCTCTCCGACGAACAGGCCATTGCGGATGGGGGCATCATTGAACTGCCCGCTACGCTGAAGGTGGGCTCGCCGGTTGCTGAAGCGCTGGCGCTGGACACCGTGATCGATTTCGAGGTGACGCCGAACCGACCAGATTGGCTGGGCGTGGTCGGCATTGCGCGGGATCTCGCCGCGAAGGGCGTTGGCAAGTTCAAGCTGGAAACGGTGAAGCCGGGACCGGGCAAATTCCCCTGCCCCGTGAAGGTGCGGATCGATGCTCCCGATGCCTGCCCGGTGTTCGCCGGGCGCCTGATTCGTGGCGTGAAGAATGGGCCGTCGCCGGAGTGGATGCAGAAGCGGCTGAAGGCAATCGGCATCAATCCGAAGTCGATGCTGGTTGACGTGACCAACTACGTCTCGTTCGACCGGGCGCGGCCGCTGCATGTTTACGATAAGAAGAAACTGACGGGCGGCATTCAGGTGCGGATGGGGACGGCTGCGGATTCGTTCGAAGCGCTGGACGGCAAGACGTATTCGAACCTCACCGACATGTGTGTGATCGCGGACGACTCGGGCGCCATTGGCCTCGGCGGGGTGATGGGCGGGACAACGACCGGGTGTTCGATCGAGACGACAGACGTGTTCATCGAGTCGGCGTGGTTCGATCCGACGCGGACGGCGAAGACGGGGCGCTCTACGGGCATCCGTTCCGATGCGCGGTTCCGGTTCGAGCGCGGCGTTGATCCGCATTCGTGTGTCGAAGGCATCGAGCTGGCGACGCGTCTGATCCTTGAGGCGTGCGGTGGGGAGGCTTCGGAAGTCATCGTCGCGGGCAAGATTCCCGAGGGGCCTAAGCCGGTGGCGTTCAAGCCGATGGACATGAAGCGCCTGACCGGCGTCGACATGACGGCGAAGCGGATGGAGCAGATCCTGCGCGCGCTGGGCTTCGAGCCGGTGGTGCCGACCAAGGCTCAGCAAACGGCCAATGGCGTGTGGGCGGTAAAGGTGCCGTCGTGGCGGCCGGATGTGGAAGGCTCGGCCGATATTGTGGAAGAGCTGATCCGCATCGAGGGCTTCGACAAGCTGCCGGACGAGCCGCTGCCGGTGGCAGCGAACACGACGGGCAACCGCATCGTGGTGACGCCGTTGCAAAACCGGGTTCGGACGGCGCGGCGCGTGCTGGCGGGACGCGGATATCTCGAGACAGTGACGTGGAGCTTCATGTTCCATGAGAAGGCGGCGCTGCTGCTGGGCGGAGCGAACAATCTTCAGAGCTCGCTGACCATCGACAACCCGATCGCATCGGATCTCGACTACATGCGGCCGTCGATGCTCGCGAACCTCGCCGAGGCGGCGCAGCGCAATGCCGACCATGGCGCGGACGACGTGCGCCTGTTCGAGGCGGGGCCGGTCTATCCAGGCGACAAGCCAGAGGATCAACGCATGATGGTCGCGGCTGTGGTGAAGGCATCGAAGGCGCGGATGTGGCAGGGCGCGCAACCAGCCTACGACGTGTTCGCGGCCAAGGCGGACCTGTTCGCAGTGCTTGCGGCGCTGGATCAGGGACCGGACCGGTTCCAGGTAGGCGCCGTCGAAGGCCCTCACTGGCATCCGGGCCGCTCGGGCACACTGCGGCTTGGGCCGAAGACGGTCGTGGCGACGTTCGGCGAGTTGCATCCGGCGTTCCTCAAGGCGATCCGCGCCGAGGGGCCAGTGATCGCGTTGGAAATCGCACTCGATGCCCTGCCCACGCCGAAAGCGAAGGCGGGCAAGACCAAGCCAGTGTTCGAGAAGGCCGACCAGACGCCGGTGAAGCGCGACTTCGCGTTTGTCGTCGATGAGAAGGTCCCCGCGGGAGACATCACGCGGATGGCGCTGAAGGCCGATCCGAAGCTGGTGACGTCGGCGCGGGTATTCGACGTCTATCGCGGCGCGGGCATCGGCGAGGGCAAGAAATCGATCGCCATCGAGGTGACGATCCAGCCGCGTGGGTCCGCGATGACCGACGAGCAGATCGAGGCGGTGGCGCAGGCGGTCGTGAAATCGGTGTCGAAAGCGACCGGTGCAGTGCTGCGGGGCTAAAGGTCCTTTCCGGGCGCCGCCAGCGGGTTTGCCCGGCAAGGGAGACTGCGCTAAGGCAGTGCGCCGAGGGCGAGGGGATCGGCGGCGAGGCAGCATGAGGGATCGCAGTTGAAGCGGCAGTTCCTTGTGTTCGCAGACAAGATGTTCGCCCCGTCCGAAGGCTTCATCCACCAATCGTACAAGGCATTCGACAAGCTGCAGCCGGTGTTTGTCGGCAGCGTCCTGCGCACGCTGCCGCCTTCATGGATACGAGCGATCACACTCAATCCCCTGCACGGCGTGCTCGGGGAGACAGGGTTCAAGCAGCTCGGCCTGGTGTCGGAGCAGCTGAAGGAGCGCCTGCTTCAGGAAAAACCCATCCTGATTCACGCACACTTCGGCAAGTCGAGCGCCTACGCCCTGCCCCTGGCGCGCGCGCTGGGTCTTCCGCTGGTCGTGACCTATCACGGCGGGGACGCCACGAAGAAGGCGAACACGCGCGACAGCAAGCTTCGCATCTACAACCGGCGGCGCAAGCAGCTCTGGGACGAGGCGGCGCTGATACTGCCGGTGTCGGACTTCATCCGTGGCGAGCTTGCGGCGGCGGGATGCCCGCCCGAGAAGATGATCGTGCACCACAACGGCGCCGACCCAAGCCGCTTCAAGCCGGCGGAAAAACAGAAACTGATCCTTTTCGCCGGACGATGGGTTGAGAAGAAGGGCGTCGACACACTGGTGGCCGCTCTCGCGCGGCTCGGCCCGAAGCTCGATGGCTGGCGCGTTCGTATGGTGGGTGACGGACCGCTCAAATCCCGGCTGGCGGGGCGGCTGCAAGAGGCGGGTCTCAATGTCGAACTGCCCGGCTGGATTCCCGCGGAGACCATGCCGGGCCAATTTGCCGAGGCGATGATTCACTGTGTGCCGTCGCGCCGCGCCGCCTCCGGAGACGCAGAGGGGCTGCCGATCGTCTGCCTCGAGGCGATGCTGTCAGGCTGCGCTGTCGCGGCGACCCACCATGCCGGAATTCCCGAATGCGTGCAGGACGGCGTCACCGGACTCCTTGTTGCCGAGAACGACGATGCCGCGCTGGCGGACCGGCTGGAGCGGATGACAAGCGATGTTGCCGGAACGCTGGCGATGGGCGCGGCGGGGCGCGAGCTGGCGTTGAAGGATTTCAATCTCGATACACAATCCAGCCGACTGCAGGATCACCTGCTGCACGTGGCGGTGAAGTCGCAGCTCGCCGGCTAGCAGTCTGCCCAAACAAAAGCCCGCTCTTTCGAGCGAGCCTTCATTCCAGCTGGATGAGTTTACTCGCCGTCGGCTTCGAGCGCCGTGTCGCGGCCCTCGTTCATGCCGATGAGGATGCCCGGCAAGGCATAGTTGCCTTCGTGGCAGGCGTATTCGAACACCTTCTCCTTCGACTTACGAAGCGGCATCTGGCCCGTCCAAGTCTGCGTATAGCTGACCGGGTCGATCACTTCGTACGTATAGTCGATCTCGACATCCGACACGCGCTTGAAGCGCTCGATCACCTTGCCCTGCTTCGACAGCGGGACGCGGCCGCGAGCTTGGAGCTGGTGCGGATTGCGCGTTTCGACCACCAGCGTGTCGCCTTCCCACCAGCCGATCGAATCGCCGAACCACTGCTCGATATTGTCAGGCAGGCGCTTTTCGTCTTCGCCTGGCTTCTTGATGCGGATGATGCGGGCATCGTGGTTCATTTCGATGTCGAGCATGACATGGTCAGGCGTCACGACGATCTGGATGTTGTTGTTGTACATCGCGTTGGTGAGCGGCGGGCCGCCCTGGTTGGCGAACGACACGAGGCAGCGGTCGCCGAGCGTGCGGATTTCCGGGCCCGTGTTGTTGACCGTGCGAGCGCTGTTCAAGCGCGAGCCCGCGGCGGTGTTGCCGGCGCGGTTGTAGGGGATCTGGCCGTTGGCCGGCGAGGTGATCCAGGACGAGCGCCACTCGCCGTTGACCTTGGCGTATTCCGAACCGGGATCGATCCAGAAGGCGTTGTAGCCGGCGTCGGGCTGCCGGTCGGTGAAGACGCCGGCATTGGGATCGGTTCGCTTCTGACTGTCCCGGGCGATCTGAACGTAGTTGGCGTTGTCGAGCAGCTGGTTGACCTTCTCGGGTGGGATCACGAGCGTGTCGATGTTGGCGCCGCCCCGGCCGCCGCCGCGCGTCAGGCTGGTAAGCGAGGCGGTGGACCATACGCCGTTGAGTTCCGGCTTGCCGTCCGATGTGCGTGGCGGCTTGTAGTTCGGGTCCCATGGCTTGAGATCCTTGAAGAACGGGATGGGGCTTTCGAAGGACCGCGAGCCCGCGATCGTCTTTGGACCTTCGACCGGGGGGGCCTTTTCGTCGGCGTAATTCACGCCGGAATTGGCTCCGATCCGTTGAGCGGCGGCCGGTTCGGCCAGCGCCAGTACAAGTCCAAGCGCCGCGATCGACGCCCCGATGCCAGATTTCTTCATTAGATTCCTCCTCCCCAGAGGGCTTCCCAGTTCATGTCTCATGACGAACGTAGGGGAAGGTTTAGGTGTGCAGGCCCGGCCTGTCGACCAGATGGACAGGTCCGGTCGAGCAAATCCCGGTGAGTTCGGGCGCTTGACGGCGCTTAACTAGCGAAAGTCTACGGCGTTCGGCGGGCCCATCGGGGAAAGGCGCATCCAGACGCCTTCGCGGTCGGCAGGACGGCGCTCGACCAGCAGGCGGGCGACCTGGCTGTCGTCGTGGAAGGCGGCCCCGACCGCGCTGTCGAGCATCGCCTTGGCGAGGTTGTCGAGATCCATGTGCGGGGGATCGCCGGTGAATTCCATCACGATATGGGCCGACCAGTCGCCCCAGCGCGGCCGGGCGGCAGGCAGATGCTTGCGGAAGAACTCGCGCAGCAGCGGCTTGTAGTATTTGGCCTGGGTGGTGAGGCCGTCGACCTGGACTTCGAGGCCGCCCGCGCCATCGATCCGCGCACGCACCTTGGCGTGGCGGACCCAGCCTGGGCCTTCGGGATCGATCTGGTCCAAGCGGTCCCTCTTTACGGCTTTCTGGACAGGAGCAATGCGGGTCTGTAGCCCTCCCTACCATGCTGAACCCGAAGCTAGACATCCCTGCCCTCGCCGCGGAATTCGCGAAGACGGGGCGTATCCGTGTGAAGGACGTGCTGGAGCCTGCCGTCGCCGATGCGGTGGCGGCGGAGATGGCGCAGCTTCCGATGCAGGTGTTCTGCGCGACCGGGAGCGGAGTGGCGGTGATTGATCCGCAGGAGATGGCGGGCTGGGACCGGGCGCGGCAGGTGGAACTGCAGCGCGCCCTTGCCCAGGCGGCGAGCCGCGCTGAGGGCTTTGCCTACATGGGCTACCGGATGACGGAGGCCTGGCAGGCGGGTGCGCCTGACACTGCACTGGGACGGTTCTATTCGGAGCTGAAGAGCCAACAAACGCTGGATGTGATCCGGCGGATCACTGGCGCTTCGACGTTCGACAATGTGTTCGCGCAGGCTACCGACTACCGGCCGGGACACTACCTTACGCGGCACCTCGACGATCCGAAGGGCGAGCTGCGGAAGTTCGCGTTCGTGTGGGGGTTGACCAGGACCTGGGATCCGGACTGGGGCGGGCTGCTGCAGTTCTACAATGACCAGGCCGAACCGACTTATTCGTATTCGCCAGGCTTCAACACGCTGGACCTGTTCGACGTGCGCCATGTGCATTCGGTGACGCTGGTGGCGCCGTTCGCGCTCAACCCAAGGCTGGCCGTCTCGGGCTGGTTCGTGAAGGGCGATCCGCTCAACCCGATGGGGTATACGCACACGAAGAAGGGTTGAGTGGCCCTGTAGCCGCTTGAACCTCACGCAAGGCGGGTCTAGTC
Organism: Hyphomonadaceae bacterium; assembly: GCA_030697555.1. Lineage (GTDB taxonomy): Bacteria > Pseudomonadota > Alphaproteobacteria > Caulobacterales > Hyphomonadaceae > UBA7672. The sequence continues at coordinate 81,426 of JAUYPV010000161.1, read as the reverse complement.
CCAGCCCCAGATTCTATCGCCGGGAGCTGGACCACATGGCCGCCAAGACGCGCACCGAGACCGACACCTTCGGGCCCATCGACGTGGCGGCGGACCGGTATTGGGGCGCCCAGGCACAGAGGTCGCTGGGCAATTTCAAGATCGGCTGGGAGAAGCAGCCCACCCCGATCGTTCGGGCGCTGGGTATCGTGAAGCGCGCCGCCGCCGAGGCCAACATGGAGCTGGAAAAGCTCGAGCCGAAGCTGGGCAAGGTGATCGTCAACGCGGCGCAGGAAGTTATCGACGGCAAGCTGAACGACCACTTCCCGCTGGTGGTGTGGCAGACGGGATCCGGCACGCAATCGAACATGAATGCCAACGAAGTGATCTCGAACCGCGCGATCGAGATGATGGGCGGCGTCATGGGCTCGAAGAAGCCGGTGCACCCGAACGACCACGTCAACATGAGCCAGTCGTCGAACGACACCTTTCCGACGGCGATGCACATCGCCTGCGCCGAGCAGATCTCGACGGACCTGATCCCGGCTCTTGAACACCTGCATGCGGCGCTGAAGCAGAAATCGGCGGACTGGAAAAAGATCATCAAGATCGGCCGCACGCATACGCAGGATGCAACGCCGTTGACGCTGGGACAGGAGTTCGGCGGCTATGCCAAACAGGTCGAGAACGGCATCTCGCGCATCAAGTCGACCTTGCCGTCACTGATGGAGCTGGCGCAGGGCGGCACGGCGGTAGGCACCGGCCTGAACGCGCCGAAGGGGTTCGACAAGCTGGTGGCGGCGAAGATCGCGGAGATAACCGGGCTGCCGTTTAAAACGGCGCCTAACAAGTTCGAGGCGCTGGCGGCGCACGATGCGATGGTGATGAGCCATGGCGCGATCACCACGGTGGCCGCGAGCTGCTTCAAGATCGCCAACGATATCCGGTTCCTGGGGTCGGGCCCGCGCGCTGGGCTGGGCGAACTGGCGCTGCCGGAGAACGAGCCGGGCTCCTCGATCATGCCGGGCAAGGTGAACCCCACCCAGTGCGAGGCAATGACGCAGGTGTGCGCGCACATCATGGGGAACAACGCGGCGATCACGTTCGCGGGCAGCCAGGGGCATTTCGAGCTGAACGTGTTCAACCCGATGATGGCGTACAATTTCCTGCAGTCGGTGCGGCTGCTGAGCGATGCGGCGATCTCGTTCACCGACAACTGCGTGGTGGGGATCGAGCCGCGGCTGGACAACATCAAACAGGGTGTCGAGCGCTCGCTGATGCTGGTGACGGCGCTGAACGAGCGGCTGGGCTATGACATCTGCGCCAAGATCGCCAAGACAGCGCACAAGAACGGCACGACGCTGCGCGAGGAAGCCGTCGGCGGCGGCTATCTGACGGACGCGGAGTTCACCAAGCTGGTGCGGCCGGAGAAGATGATCGGGCCCAAGTAGGCGAAATGGCCGTTACGCCAGCGAGACCTATCTCCCCATTGTGAGCATGCATTCGGCGCGGCCTGCGTTAGGATGCACGCGCAACTCGAGGAGGAGATGCATGCGCAATATAGCAATCGCTGCGATCGCGGCGGCGCTGTTCGCCGGCGTCGCGATGCCGGCGGCGTGGGCCCATCACGGCTGGGAATCCTATGACGCAGCCAAGCAGCAGAAGGTAACGGGCACGATCGCCGAGCTGAAATGGGAGCAGCCCCACGCCATCCTGTGGGTGAACCGCGAAGGCAAGCGGATCGAAGTCTGGCTCTCGCCGCTTCAGAGGATGGTCGATCGTGGATTGAACAAAGAGGCTCTCTCTGCTGGCAAGTCCGTGACGGTGGACGCCCAGCCGCACACCAAAAACGCCAACGAGTGGAAGGCGCTCAGCATCCGCGTCGACGGCAAGGACTACGACCTGATGCGCTGAAGGCGCCGGCGCCTCCGGAGATCGCGACCTCGGGCGGCGCTACGGAAACTTCCCCGTGCGTTGGGCTAGCGACCACAATAATTAATGCGGCGGCCGATTCTTTTAGGACAATCGGCCGGCAGGCGCATGGGCTCGTTGCGCCGATTCTGGCATATTATCCTCCCTGCCCGGGCTCATCCCCGGCGACATCAGGCGGCGTCATGGCCGCGCTTTTTCCTGGGGGTTACATGGATTTCTATCTTTCGCTGAACGGGCGCGTGAGCCTCGGCCAATACTGGCTGCGCTTCATGCTGCCGCTGATCGTCATCTACGCAGTGCTGATGTTCATCGTGTTTTCGACCATGGGAAGCTCGATGGCGGACATCGACCCAAGCAATCCTCTGGCGATCTACACCACTGGACCCGGCATTATCCTCGCGATCGTCGGGCTGATCGTCCTTTGGCCTTCAATCGCCATCAGCGTGAAACGGCTACACGACATCGGCTGGACAGGCTGGCTGGTGCTTCTGTCGCTGGTTCCGATCGCGAGCCTGGTAATCGTGGTGGTGAACTGGTTCATCCCGGGCAACCAGGGGGACAACAAGTACGGGCCGGATCCGCGCGGCGCCGGGTAACGCGAACGCCACTGACGTTACGATAGGCCGCGGCGTCCCACCGGGCGTCGCGGTTTGCTTTTTGTGGACCGGCGATCATCGGGCAGGATAGTCTGCCGGCATGCCCTACACCGCCCCCGTTTCCCAGATTGCAGCAACTCTCCAGCGCATCGCCCGGCTCGATGAATTGGGCGCCACCGGCGCGTTTCCGAACTTCGACGCGGAGCTGGTCGGGCCCATCCTGGACGAGGCCAACAAGCTGGCGCGCGACGTTCTGGCGCCGCTTAACCCCATCGGCCACAAGCATGGCGCGAGACTGACTGACGGTGGGGTGATCGCAGCGCCCGGGTTTGCCGACGCCTACCGCCAGTTCCGCGATGGCGGGTGGATGGGGCTGTCCTTTCCCGAAGAGTACGGCGGGCAGGGCCTACCAAAGGTACTGGCGCTGGCCGTCATGGAGATGGTGCACGGCGCCAACATGGCGTTCGGGCTCTGTCCCCTCCTCAGCTTCGGCACGATTGAAGCGATCCTCGCGCATGGGACGGTCGAGCAGAAGCAGATGTACCTGCCCAAGCTGATCTCCGGCGAGTGGACGGGGGCGATGAACCTCACCGAGCCGCAGGCCGGCTCCGATGTCGGCGCACTGAAGACGAAGGCTGTGCCCAACGGCGATGGCTCGTATTCGATCACCGGCCAGAAGATATTCATCACCTGGGGCGATCACGACATGACGGAGAATGTCGTGCAACTGGTGCTGGCGCGGCTTCCGGACGCGCCGTCGGGGTCGCGCGGGATCTCGCTGTTCGTGGCGCCGAAATTTCTCGTGAACGCGGATGGATCGCTCGGTGCGCGCAACGCGGTGCGGTGCATCGGGCTCGAGCACAAGATGGGTATCCACGCCTCGCCGACATGCGTGATGGAATACGCGGGTGCGAAGGGGTGGCTGGTAGGCGAACCCAATCGCGGGCTGGTGGCGATGTTCACGATGATGAACTCGGCGCGGTTGAATGTCGGACTTGAAGGTGTCGCGGTCGGTGAAGCGGCGCTGCAGGCGGCGGTCGCTTATGCGGGGGACCGCAAGCAGGGGTCTGCGCCCGGCGTGGAGGGATCGGCGGCAATCATCCGTCACCCGGACATCCAGCGATCGCTGGCGGGCATGGCGGCGGCGGTGCAGGCGGCGCGGGCGATCTGCTACGCGTGCGGGAGCGCGGCGGACCTGGCGGAGCATTCAGCTGATGCCGCGGTGCGGGAGGCGGCGAAGCTGCGCGAAGACCTGCTGACTCCTTTGGCCAAGGCGTGGTCGACCGACCGCGCGATCGACGTCACAAACACCGGCGTGCAGGTCCATGGCGGCATGGGGTTCATGGCTGAGACGGCGGCGGCGCAGTTCTATCTCGATGCGCGCATCACGCCGATCTACGAAGGCACCAACGGTATCCAGGCGATCGACCTCGTCGGCCGGAAGCTGTCGATGAACAATGGCGCGGCGATGAGCGCGTTGCTGTCCGATATCCGCGCGACGGCGCGCGAGGCGCGCGCGACCAACGAGCTGAAGTTCGTGACGATCGCCGACCGGCTGGACGGCGCGGCTGGAGCGCTGGAGGAAGCGACTGCCTGGATGACCGCCACGATGAAGGCGGCGCGCGAGACCGCGCTGTCAGGGGCGACATCCTACCTGCGTCTGGCGGGCGATACGGCGGGCGGCTGGTACCTGACGCGCGCGGCGCTTGAAGCGCGTGGCAATCCGGATGCCGCGCAGACTCTCGCGCTGGCGCGCTTCTTCGCCGACGACACGCTGTCGCGGGCGCCGGGAAGTGTGGCGTCGATCGTTTCGGCGGCGGAATCCCTTCGCGACGAGGGCGCCGCGCTCTGGTCGGCGAGCTGAAGCTACACAGGTTTCACGGAACCTGAGTTAAGCTGCCGCGTAACCCAGTCGGCCCGTTTCTGGAGGCTGACATGCGTACCGTGATTATTGCGTTCATAGCCGGTTCCCTGCCCCTGCTGAGCTATGCGCACCCCAACGTGCCCAAGGGCGAAAGAACGCAACCGCCCAAGGTGGAGATGAAAGGCGAGAAGATTGCCGAGGCGGTGAAGCCGAAGCAGGAGATGCCGCTGTGCGCTTCTCCCGAAATCTCGACCTGGAACCCTGCGGTTGCCGGCTGGATGTGCCAGCCGACGCTGTGGGCAGGAACGGATGCCGGCAAGGCCGGCTGATCTCCCAACAGCTCGGCTCCGTGCCGTTGCCGGTGCTGGAACAGCGCATCGACCGGTTCGTCGCCGAGGGCGGGCCGGACCCTTACGCCGGGAAGTAGGCGGCACGGGCGGCCTTGAACGTGACCGTATTGCTGTGCAAACCGCCGATACTTGGCGCCGGGCGGAACAGGAATCCCAGCACCGCGTACCTGTTCCAGCAATCGGCTGGAAACATCATGCGCACTGCCATCATCACGCTCCTTGTCGGGGGACTGCCCCTTGCGGCCTATGCCAACCAGGAATGGTCGCAATACGAAGCCAATGAACGGTCGGTGACACAGGTGACCACGACGATCGACCGGGCGGTCTATGACGGCGGCATCTGGATCACCTACGAGGGCCAGCCCATGCTGGTCTCCCTGGGGTCACCTTCGAGCATGCAGTCGCGGGGCCTGCCGATGTGGAAAGTGGCTAACGGAAAAACCGTGACGCTGGAACTGCTGAACGAGCCAACCGATTCGCGTGGCCGCCATCGCGCCGAGCGCATCAAGATCGACGGCAAGACCATCAAGCTGATCTGAAGGGCGTCAGAGCGCCCGATAGTCTATCGAGCGTATCCGCGCCTCGCCCTTCCCGGCGCAATAGATGCCAGGGCGGAGACTGAGGAAATCCCACGCCGTATTGTGATTGTAGCCTGACACCTCGATTCGGACGCCGTATTGCGTCCAGTCGTGGGCCGGCGTGCGCGAATACATCGTGACGATGTGCCGGTCGTTGACGACGCGCAGCTGCATGCGGCGGCCGAGATCGGGCGTCGCGCCGGGACCGCGCTGTGTGGCGACACGATGCATGATCAGTCCACGCGAGTTGAAGCCGAGGCCGCAATAGAGTTTGGGCGAATAGAACAGCAGAACGCCTGCTTCGGCGTCGTCGTCGATTTCGATGTCGGCAATGACTTCGTAGGCTAGATCGCCGCAGATGAACGTCAGCGGGCGGCTGTCGGTCGGCGTTTTACCTGAAGCGGCGAGACGCATGAGACCGGGCGACCAGCTGCGGCGGGCGGTTTCGTTGGGGCCGGGCGCATGGAAGGCCCAGAGCTCGCCGATGCGGTCCGTCGAGAGATCATCAGACAGCGCCATCCCGTGCGTAGCGCCGGCAATGTTGGCGGGCTTGGCAAGCGGTTTCGAGAGATCGCCACCCTTCGCTTCGAACCAACCGTCCTTTGTCCATTCGACAGGATCGAGCAGCGTCTGGCGGCCGAGTGTCCAGAAGCCGTTTTCGTAGCCGTGATAGACCATGAACCATTGTTCCTGGCCGTTTTTGGCCGGCCCTTCGATCAGGGTGGCGTGGCCGCGCGACCACCATTTCTCGCGCGCCGACCAGGTGCGGACGACAGGGTTGTTGGGCGCATTCTCCCACGGACCGTTGATCGATCGCGAGCGCGCGGCGATGACCATGTGGCCGGTGGGCGGACCCGCCGTGCCGCCTACGGCCGTGATCAGGTAGAACCAGTCGCCACGGCGAAGGATCTTCGGACCTTCGGGCGCGAAGCCCTCCACCACCCATTCCTCGGGGTATTTCCACGGATCGTAGACATGCGCGACATCGCCGACCGTGGAGAGCCCGTCATCGGACAGCGCAACTCGGTCGCCGCTCGAAAGGAAGAGGTAGCGCTTGCCGTCTTCACCCACGGCGTGGCCAGGGTCGATGTGGCGCGGCAGCTTGAGATCGATCGGTTCGCTCCACGGGCCTTCGATCCTCTCGGCGTGGATCACGTAGATCGATCGCGAGTCCGGGAAACGTGCGGGGATGTAAAGGAAGTATCTGCCGCCGTGCTTGACGAGTTCGGGCGCCCAGACGGAGCCGATATTGGTCTTGAGCGCCGCAGTGACGGGCGTCCAGTTCACCAGGTCCGGCGATTTCCAGATAACGAGGCCGGGATAGGATTCGAACGACGAAAACGTCATGTACCAGACGTCTCCATCGCGGATGATGGTGGGATCGGGATGATCGCCGGACAGGATGGGATTGAGGAATTTCCCATTGCCGAGATCGGCGCGGCGCTGGTTCTCGATGCCCCGCGCCCAACGGAGATGGGACCAGTCGAGACCCGACGGCGAAATCTCGCCTTCCTTGCGGACGAGCGGCGAGACCGGGCCGCCGGTCGCGCAACCGCCAAGCGCAAGCGAAGATGACGCCATCCCGGCGAGGGCCTGTCGTCGCGTCGCCTCCGCCATGCACGTCTCCTACGTGGGAGACGAAAACTCGCGCGTCCTGACACCGGTGTCAAGGAAAGCCGTGCTGAAGCATGCAGAGGACAATTCGGAGGACAATTTGCGGGATCAGGCCCGCCAATCTGCTTGACGCACATTGTCTCGCGCGCGCATCAGAGGACAATGACCCTCAAGCCAAGACGCACCAAGGTCGAGCCGCCGAAGTTCAATGGCAAGCGCCCGACCATCAACGATGTCGCCCGGCTGGCGCGGGTTTCGAAGAAAACCGTCTCGCGCATCATCAACAAATCGCCCTTCGTGAAGGAAAAGACGCGCGAGCACGTCGATGCCATCATCAAGGAGCTAGGCTATCGGCCGGATCCGATGGCGCAGGGGCTGGCGTCCAAGCGGTCCTTCCTCGTCGGCCTGATCTACGACCAGCCGAATCCGCAATACGTCATCGACATGCAGCAAGGCATTCTCGACGTGATCCGCGGCTCGGGCTTCGAACTGCTGGTCCATCCCTGCAGGAGACAAGCGCCGGACTTCCTGCAGAACGTCCGCGCCTTCGTGGAGCGGCAGAAGCTGGCGGGTGTTGTGCTGCCGCCGTCGGTTTCGGAAGACGACGCGCTGATCAAGATATTGCAGGAATTCGACTGCCCATATGTGCGCATCGCATCGGTGCCGCTGGACGAGCCGGAGCATTCGATCGTCACACACGACGCGGAAGGCGCACAGGAAGCGGCCGAGCACCTGGCCGAACTTGGCCATACGCGCATCGCTCACGTCTCAGGGCCGGACACGTTCCGGTCAGCCCATGAGCGGCGCGCCGGCTTTGTGAAAGGCCTCAAGGCGCACAAGCTAAAGCTGGAGCGCGAACTGGACGTGAAGGCGGCCTATACATTCCAGTCTGGCCTCGAAGCCGGGCGGAAGCTGATGGAACTGGCCGATCCGCCGACCGCGATCTTCTGCGGTAATGACGAGATGGCGGCGGGCGTGTGCCAGGCCGTTCGCGAGGCGGGACGCGAGATCGGCAAACATGTGTCAGTGGTTGGCTTCGACGACAGCCCGCTGGCCTCGCGGCTGTGGCCCGCCCTGACCTCCGTCCTGCTGCCGATCCGCCTTATGGGCCGGATGGCCTCGACGCGGCTGCTGGGCGACAGCCTGATCGGCGAGCCGCCGCCGGAAGAGGCGCTTGGCGAGGTCCATCCCAAGCTGGTTGTTCGGGGCTCGACGGGCCCGCACCGGATTTGACGTCCCAGCCTTGACGGGGCGGCCTTTCGGAAGGCTTATGACACCGGTTTCCTTTTTCGCCTGAAAAGGTGCGCGCCATGGCCGATCCGATCTTCGAGAAGACCTACCACGCAACTCATCCGGACATGATGGAGGACGCGTCCAACGAGGACCTCCGCACACGCTACCTGATCACCGGCCTGTTCAAGCCGGACCAGGTCTCACTCAACTATTCGCACAACGAGCGCATGGTGGTGGGCGGCGCGGCGCCGGTGAAGGCGACTGTCGAGCTGCCTTTGCAAACCGAACCGGCGTCGGCCAAGGGCAAGCCGCTCCTCGAGCGGCGCGAATTGGGCGCGATCAATGTCGGCGAAGGCGCCGGCGAGATCATCGTCGACGGAATGAAGCACGCGATGGGCCCGCGTGACGGGCTCTACATTCCGATGGGATCGGCGAAAGTGGAGTTCAAATCGAACGATCCAGCGAAGCCGGCGAGATTCTATCTGGTTTCCACCCCGGCGCATGCGCGCTACGAAGTCGCCAAGATTTCGATCGAGAAGGCGGTGCCGCTGGAGCGCGGCGCGCCTGATACAGCGAACGAGCGCACCATCTATCAGTTCGTCGTACCAGCGACGGTGAAATCGTGCCAGCTGCTGCTGGGCATGACAACGCTGAAGAAGGGTTCGGTGTGGAATACAATGCCGCCGCACCTCCATGACCGGCGCTCGGAGGTCTATCTCTATTTCGGCCTTGGGCCCAATGATCGGGTCTTCCATTTCATGGGCGAGCCAGAGAAATCGCGCTCCATCGTGATGATGAACGAGGAAGCGGTGATGTCGCCGCCCTGGTCGATCCATATGGGCGCAGGGACAGCGGCATATACGTTCATTTGGGCGATGGGCGGGGAGAACCTCGACTACACTGACATGAACCAGCTTGACATCTGCCAGCTTAAATGAGTTCGCCGTTCGATCTTTCGGGCAAAGTCGCCATCGTCACCGGGGCGAACACCGGCATCGGCCAGGGAATCGCGATCGCGCTGGCGCAGGCTGGCGCGGATATCGCCGCGGTGGGCCGCTCGGCGCCGGATGAGACAGGCAGACTGGTGAAGGCCGCTGGACGGCGTTTCCATCATATCAATGCTGACTTGTCTTCCATGGGCCCCGTGAAGACCATCGTTCCAGAGACACTGAAAGCGCTCGGCCGCGCGGATATCCTCGTCAACAATGCCGGCACGATCCGCCGCGCCGATGCCGTCGACTTCACCGAGGAAGACTGGGACGCGGTGATGAATGTGAATCTCAAGTCCGTCTTCTTCCTGAGCCAGGCCTTCGCGAAGCATGCGATCGACAAGAAGCAGAAGGCCAAGATCATCCAGATCGCCTCGCTGCTGTCCTTCCAGGGCGGCATACGCGTACCGAGCTATACGGCGGCGAAGAGCGGCCTTGCCGGTGTGACCAAGCTGATGGCCAACGAGTGGGCGGCCAAGGGCGTGAATGTGAACGCCATCGCGCCCGGGTATTTCGTCACCAACAACACAGAGGCGCTACGCAAGGACGAGACGCGGTCACGGGACATCCTCGCGCGCATTCCGGCCGGGCGCTGGGGTGAGCCGTCGGATCTTGGCGGCGCGGCCGTATTTCTCGCTTCTTCCGCCTCCGACTATGTTCACGGCGCGATTATCCCGGTCGACGGCGGCTGGCTGGCGAGGTAAGGCGCGGAGATGGGCCGGCTCCTCTGTTTTGGCGAAATGCTGGTGCGCCTGACGGCGCCTGCGGGCGAAATGCTGCTGCAGACGCCACAGCTTTCGGCGCATATCGGCGGGGCCGAAGCCAATGTCGCTATTTGCGTTTCGCGCCTCGGCGGCGACGCCGCGATGGCGACCATCCTGCCTGACAACCCGCTTGGCCGCGCCGCTCGCGATGAATTGCGCCGGCATGGCGTCGACGCCTCGAACGTGAAGTTCGGCCCCGGCAGGATGGGGCTCTACTTCCTGACGCCGGGCGCGGTCACGCGCGCCCCAGAGATCACGTATGACCGTACAGGCTCGGCGATAGCGACTGCTCCGGCAAACTCGATCGACTGGGCCAGCGCTCTCAAGGGCGCGGAGTGGCTGCACATTTCGGGCATCACACCAGCGATCAGCAAGACTGCAGGCGAAGCCACACTAGCGGCTGTGAAGGCTGCGCGGGCAGCAAATGTGAAGGTCTGCTTCGACGGCAACTACCGCTCGAAACTGTGGGAGGCGCGCGGCGAGACGGGCCAGGCGATCCTGAAGCAACTGCTCGAGCATGCCACCCTCGCCTTCATCGACGAGCGGGATATCGCGCTGGTGCTTGGCGTTGCAGGCGCGGATCGGTCGACGGCGGCTAAGGCTGCGTTCGCTGCATTCCCGAAACTCGATATGATTGCGGCGACGACGCGTGAGACGCATGGCGTCAACGACTATTCGCTGGGCGCGACTCTGTTCGCGCGGGCCGGCTCCCAGCAATGCCCCGCAATCGCCCTTCCCGGCGTGGTTGACCGGATCGGTGCAGGCGATGCGTTTGCTGGCGGATTCTTGTACGCCCTTATGACGGGTGTGCCCGAAGCGAAGGCGCTCGCGTTCGCGCTGCATTCGGCCGCGGCGAAACACGGACAGGTTGGCGACGCGAGTCATGCATCGGAGGCCGACATTCTTGCCCTCATGGCCGGCGGTGGGTTCGACGTGAAGCGCTAGCCGGCGTTTCTCTAGTAAGTGCCCGGCTGAATGTAGGGCGCCCTGGCGAACAGCTCGCGCTCGGCCTTGCGCGGATCGTTTTCGATGCGGCTCTCGGCGTCAAAGATCATCGTCGCGCGTTTGCCGAGATCATAACGCGGCCACTGGCCGAGCGATCCACCGGATGGGTCGCCGGTGTGGGCGAAACGCATCAGCGAGTCCATCATCGCAGCAGAAACCATTCTCGCGGCTTCGCTGTCTCCGGTCTCTGCTTCCTTCTTCGACGTGTTGCCAAAGACCAGCGGAATATCGAGCGTGTGGTGGGCGCCGTATCGGCCGCCCTCGCGCGGGTTGGCGTAGTTGAGTTGGTAGACCCAGGTCGGGCCCTGTTCGCGGGCGCGGGCCTCGGCTTCGATCACCTGGGCGCGCCAGCTTCGGCCTGCGGTAGTGGCCTTGATGAAGAGCTGCGATGGCATGATCTGGGGAAAGAGTTCGCGATAGGTGCGGATCACGCCCGCGACCTCGATATCCGTTACCATGTCGCGCTCGAGGCGCGCGGGCAGCGTCTCCCATGTCAGCGAGAAGACCGACGGATCTCCCATCGCGATCAGCGAACCGGTCTCTTCCTTCGTGTTGCCCATCACCATCGGTATTGCCGAAGACTGCTTCGGCGCGTCGGGCCAGAAGGGATGGACCGGGAGCGAAGCGTCATCGATCACCGGCCCCCAGTAGACCCGGCCACCGCTGATCGAGGGATCACGCGCAGCGAGACCAGCGAGCAGGCGCTCCGTAGCAATGCCAGCGAGACGGGCGGGCGCGACATTGAGATGATCGGCCACGGCCTGTGCCCGATTGCTGGCGCCTTTGGGGCCCTGCGCCGTTACCTGCTGGCCGCTCATCGTCCAGGCGCGGTGGAAGAGGCCCTCGGCTGCGGGCATCGCCATCAGGCAAGCGATCTTGCCTCCGCCGCCGGACTGGCCGAACACCGTGACGCAATCCGGATCGCCACCGAAGCTGGCGACGTTGTCGCGAACCCATTGCAGCGCCAGCACGAGATCGAGCAGGCCGGCATTGCCGCTGACGGCGTAGCGATCCTCGCGCACCAGATGCGGCAGATAAAGATGGCCGAATACGTTGAGGCGATGGTTCAGCGTCAGCACGACAGCATCGCCGCGCCTGGCGAGCTCCGCGCCGTCAGTGACAGGTGACGAACCCGAACCGCCAGAATATCCGCCGCCATGGATGTAGACGAGCACGGGCTTCCTCGCGCTCTTCTCCAGCGTGGGCGTCCACACGTTGAGCACGAGGCAGTCTTCGCTTTGCTTGTCGCCGCCTCCGCCCTGCGGACAGGCCGCGCCAAAGGCCAGTGCGTCACGCGTGCCCTTCCAGTTCGTCGCCGGCTTCGGCGCTTCGAAGCGCGCCGGCTGCGTGTCGGCGCCATAGGGAATGCCGAGAAATTCGGCGACTTCGCCCCGCGCCCTGCCGCGCACCTTGCCCGCTGCGATGGCGACCGTGGGGTTCGCCTTCATCGGCGTCGCAGATGATACCGGTGTCAGCGCGGCGATCAGGGCCACGGAGGTAAGATGCCGGCGCGTGAGCTTCATCGGAAATGTCCTGCCCGGCGCTGCTCTCCGCCGACGCTTCGCAGCTAGACTAGGCCCGTTGCCGGGCCGGGCTCAAGCTACCTGACGACAACTTCCCGCTTCATCGGCGCAAGTTTGGCAAGGAATTTATTCTGGGCGCCGAAGGAAACGCCTTCGCGATCCATCGCATCCTGCAGCAACTCCACCAGCGCGTTGAACTCGGACGCCACGACGCCATGGTCCTCGTGCACCTTCACCATGTCGCGGCCGGTGTAGCTACAGCCGCCATTGAGGATGTAGCAGAACTGTTCCTTCAGCGTGCGGCGCAGGCGCACGAAGTCGGACGCCCTGAAGACTTCGATGGTGCGCGGGTCCTTCTGCACCTGCTCCACCAGATCGTCGACGATACGCGAGATGCCTTCGCGGCCATGGAAAGCCTCCAGCATCGTTGTGCTTTCGAAAGGCTTCGCGCCAGCATTGGCGTTGGAAACTTCGTAGGCGTCGACCTCTTCCTCGCCGGGCAGCGTCACGGGCGCGCTTTGCGCGAAAGCGGGCGCTGCGAACAGGAATGCAAGCAGGATGTGTTTCACGGTCAGAACCCTGCCTGCAACGAGAAATAGACGCCGCGCTGGTTGTCGAACGTAGCGATGGAGCCGAGATCTGCATAGGCGCCGGTGATGGTGATGTGCCGCGTGACCGACCATGCGGCATAGAGATCAAGCCAATCGTCTTCTTGGGCGATTGCGAGATTGTCCGGCTTCATCCGGTACTCGCCGCCGATCAGCAGGTTGCGGCTGAGCAGCCAGCCGATGGAGGCCTCGGCCATCAGTTCGTGATCGTCGTTGAGATTACCGCCATAGCCGAGCAGGCCGGTCTGGTTGGCGTTGGTCCAGCGCAGCGTGCCGTTGAGCAGCAATGATTTGTCCAGCAAGACCTTGGTCGCCGAGGCGTAGGTTTCCCAGCCTTCATCGTCCGACCCGCCGATGGCGTTCACCACGGCTCCCTGGTCGTTGCTCTTCCAGTTCGCGCCCAGTGCGATCTGCGGCAGCCATTTGTCCTGGTCGTAGACGGCATCGCCCGCAACGCGGACTTTTGCAGCGAACACGTCCTGCCCGAAGGTGAAACCCTGGCCGAGGCCGAGGGCTGCGCCGACGTCCTGCGTGTCGAATTCCTGGTGCGTGTAACTCAGCTCGACGCGATCGAAGAGACCGACGCCGACGCCGTAGGAGAGGAAAGAATAGTCCGGAAGTTCGACAGCCGTGACATGCGCCGTCGCGCCGATGCCGCGGTCGGTTTCATCGCCGGTGATCAGCGCCCACGGCGTCAGCCCGCCGCCGCCCTGTCCTTCGATAGTGGATATCCCGCGCGTCAGGCGCAACTTGCCGCCGGTTTCAATCTCCTGTGCGACGGCCGGAAGCGCGGCGCAGGCAAGAACGATGGGCGCAACACATAGACGAACGAGCATGGCGACTGCCCCAGCGGATGAGGCCGTTGTCTGCCTTGATGGTTAAGCAAAGGGAAAACAGCTTAAGCGATGAAGCCCCTTCCTTCATGGGGCTTTACGGGATTGTAAGCGCGCGATGGTAAAACGCGTGTATGGGTCTCAAATCCGTTGCTGTCGCTTGTGCGTTCGGTGCCTTCGCTGCTCCTGCGTGGGCAGGCGATCTCGTCGTCGCCGTGACGACACCTGACGGAAAGCCGCTCGCCGACGCAGTCGTGACCGTGCCCGGCTCTGGCAAGCCCGCCTTCCCATGGAAGCTCGAGGTCGCGCAGAAGAACAAGCAGTTCGCGCCCTTCGTTCTGGTGACGCCGGTCGGCGCCGACGTCGGCTTTCCCAACCTCGATAAGTTTCGCCACCACGTCTATTCCTTCTCGAAGGGCAACAAGTTCGAGCTCGAACTCTATGGCCGCGAAGAAAAGCGCTCGGTCACGTTCAAGGCGGTCGGCACAGCGGCCATCGGCTGCAACATCCACGACCAGATGGTCGCTTTCGTTCGTGTCGTCGATACGCCCTTCGCCGCCAAGACGGCCGCCGACGGGCTCGCCGAGCTGAAAGCCGCGCCCGACGGGAAGACGAGGCTCACCGTCTGGCACCCCCACGCCAGGGCCAAGGACCAGGTGGTCGTCACCGATATCACGATTGCTCCCGACTCCACCCGCATCACCGTCGTCGTCGACGTTGCGGGCGGGCGCCAGCACTAGGGCGCACAGATGTTCAGGCGCCTCTCCACCGAACTTGCTCTGATCTACGCTGCACTGTTCGGCGCCGTGCTGCTGTTCATCGCCGGCGCCGTCTATCTTGCGGTCGAGAACAATTCCCGCGCAGCGGTGCAGGCGGAGATGACCGCATCGTCCGCCGTGTTCGACCGTCTCTGGAAACTGCGCGCCGACCAGCTTTCCCAGAGCGCGGAAGTGCTCGCGCTCGATTTCGGCTTCCGTGAAGCGGTGGCGACGGGCGACCAGGAAACGATCCTCTCCGCGCTCGACAACCTGCAATCGCGCGCCGACGTCGGAATGGCGTTCATCGTCGATCCGGATGGCCGTATCCTCAGCCTCGACGACAAGCAGAGTGCAGCCGATCCCACCCTGCTCCAGGCGCTCAACGCCAATCCCAAGGCGTCCGGCGTGCTGATGCTCAACGGCCAGCCCTTCCAGGCGGTCGCAGCGCCAGTCAACGCGCCGACACTGATCGGCTGGGTCGTGTTCGGCCAGCGGCTTGGCGGTGACGATCTCGGCGAACTCGAAAGCCTGTCCGCCATCCCGCTTACCGCCCACCTCTACATTCGCAGCGCGGACGAGCCGTGGGAATCGGTCGACGCCCGCGGATCGACCAACCTGCGCATCTCGCCCGAGGAACTGGCGCGTCGCGCCTTCGGCGGGACGGACGACAAGCTGATCTCCATTCCCGAAAACCAGTCGACCGCAGGCGTGAAACCGCTCGACTCGTTCGGCGGCGATGTCAGGGCGGCGCTGGTGCTGGAATATTCGCTCAGTGTGAATCAGGCGAATTACCGCTCGATGCTCGCGACCATCATGATCATCGGCCTCGTTGGCATGGCGGCGTTGATCGCCGGAAGTTGGGTTGTCTCAGGCCGCGTCACGGGACCGATCTCCGGCCTGCGCGCCGCTGCGTCGCGGCTGGCGCGGGGTGAGCTGGCCGAGGTGCGCGTTGCCGGTCGCAACGAGATCGCCGAGCTGGCCGCCAACTTCAACATAATGTCGGGCGAGATCGCGGCGCGCGAGAAGCGTATCATCCATCTTGCCCAGCACGACAACGAGACCGGCCTGCCAAACCTCCACGCCCTGCAGGGGCGCCTGGAAGAAATCCGCCGCTCGGTCGCACCGGTCCATATCTATGGCGCGGCCATCGGCGTCGACCGCTTCCAGCATGTACGGGGCGCCATCGGCCATTCCCTCTCCGCCCGCCTGATCGCCGAGATCGCGGCGCGCATTTCGAATTCCTATGGCGAGCTATTTGTCGGCCGCATGTCGACGGGGACCATCGGCGCCGTCTTCCACGCCGAAAGCGAGGAAGCCGCGCTGCAGACACTCTCCGCCATCGCCCAGCTGTGCTCACAGCCGGTGCGCCTCGGCGAAGACCGCATCGACGTGCTGGTGACGGCAGGCCTTTCCTGTGACGCCAGCGATGACGACACGCGCCTCTCGCTGCTCGAGCGCGCGGAAGTCGCCATCGAACAGGCGCGCGAGAAGCGCCTGCACACCGCCGCATTCGACCGCCGCGCCTATGGCGACCCAGCGTCGGCCCTGTCGTTGATGGGCTCGATGATCCTCGGCCTGACACGCAACGAGCTTTTCCTTGCGCACCAGCCGAAATACGACCTGCGGCGTGGCAAGGTCTGCTCGGCGGAAGCCCTGCTGCGCTGGCGCCATCCGCAGCGCGGCATGATCCCGCCCGACAAGTTCATCGGCATGGCGGAAGAAACCGGCCACATCCGTCCGCTGACCGATTGGGTACTCGACCGCGCCATCGCCGACCAACGCCGCCTGCGCGAGGCCGGCCGCGACATGATGCTGTCGGTCAACATCTCCGGGCGCCTCATCGCCAACGAACAGTTCGCCGACCGTGCGCTGCGCCAGATCCGCCGCTCGGGCGCGCGGCTGTGCTTCGAGATCACCGAGACAGCCGTCATCGACAACCCGAAACTCGCCATCGACGTCATGACGGAACTGCGCGAGGCCGGGGTCGAGATTTCGATCGACGACTATGGCTCGGGCCTATCGTCCCTCTCCTACCTGCGCACGATCCCGGCGCAGGAGCTGAAGATCGACAAGCTCTTCATCCAAGGCATGGCCAACGGCAATTCCGATGCGCTGCTTGTGAAGTCGACCATCGACCTCGCCCACAGCCTCGGCATGACGGTGGCCGCTGAAGGCGTCGAGACAGCCGAAAGCCTCGCCCTGCTCCAGACAATGGGCGCGGATACGGCGCAGGGCTACTACATCGCCCGCCCGATGCCGATCGAGGACTTCCTCAAGTTCGACGTCCAGCCGCTAGTCGAGCGCGCCGCACCGGCATTGAAGGGCCTGGCCTAACCGACCGCCTTGCCTTCTGCGTCGAACACCATCAGCCGGGCGCGATCGACGAAGGCGTTCAGCATCATGCCGGGAGGAGGTGAACTTGTGGGCTGGGGCGAGAGCCAGCTTGCACCGGCGAAGGTGACGCGAACGAAGCGGCGGCCGCCGAGGCTTTCCTCGCCCGCGGCGCGTACGACAAAGCGGAGACAGCCGGGGCTCTGACGCTCTAGGCTGGTGTCATCCGGCCGGAAGGCAAGCGTGCACGGGCCACCGGAAAGGCGAATGCCTTCCGGCGGATGGAAGGTCGATCCATCGGACAGGACGCCCAGACCGTCACGCTCGGTCATCGCCAACGTGTTGAGCGCGGGATGAGACGTTGCCAGCGCGACGCGCAGATTGGCTGGGTGGGCGAATACCTCCTCGGCCGGACCGGCCTGCAGCACCCTGCCCTGGTCCAGCACCACTACGCGGCCGCCCAGACCGTGAGCCTCGTCGACGGACCCGGCCGCCAGCACCACCACTGCTTTCGATTCAGCCAGCATCGGTTTCAGGTCCGCGACGAAGCGGGCTCGTATTTCGCGGCTGAGTTCCACGCCAGGGGCGTCCAGCAGGATGAGCGCGGGCTTTGCCGACCTTGCGATCGCGATCGAGAGGCGCAGGCGCTGATCCAGATCAAGGTCGCTGACCCTTGCATCGAGCTTGCCGGCGAGGCGCACGCGCGATGCGGTATCCTGTCCGATCAGCTTGCCCACACGTTGGCCGGAAGGTTTTTCACCGGAGGCCGCGATCCTCACGATGCTGCCTCTCTCGCGCCGGGCCTGGGCGATGTTGGCGCCCGCCAGCCGCACGGATCCTGCCTGTGGCTTCTCGGCGCCAGCTAGCAGCTTCAGGAACAGATCGCGTTGGGACGCGGCGAGACCCAGTACAGCGGTGGGGGTGTCGGAGGGGAAATCGATGCTTGTCCCGGCCAGAATCGGGTCCCTGCCAAGAGACCGGGTCACGTCCCTGAGTTCCAGCATGGTGACGCCCGTAACTCATGAGTGAGCCAGCTCGCCCGGCCGGCGGCATTATGGTCGGGCGCCCCCCGGCGTCAAACCCGCTTTCCCGCACGGCGCGAGGGTAGGAAAATCCAGTGTTCACAGAGCTTGCGACACCCTGTTACAGCATTGAATTTTCCGTGAGCCCGAGACGGAAATACAAGCGCCGTTCATTTAAAATCACGTATGAAGGGGCGGACGATGCCTGCTGCCCGCTCGGCCGACTGATGGAAAGCCTGAAATGATAAAGCTTCAGATGAACAAGAAGGTGCTGGTCGGGATCGCCGGCGCCGTCATCGTTCTCGTCGGCGGAGCGGCCATGGTCGCGCGCGGCAATGGCGCCGCCAAGCAGGGCAAATATGACTACGAGACCGTTGCGGTCGAGAAGGGCAACGTCGCGCGCGTGGTCTCCGCCTCCGGCGCCGTGCAGCCTCTGAAGAAGGTCGATGTCGGCTCCGAAGTGTCGGGCAAGATTGTTGAACTCATGGTCGACTTCAACTCGCCCGTAAAGAAGGACATGGTCCTCGCCCAGATCGACCCCGAGACGTTCATCACGACAGTCAATTCGAACCGCGCCGCCGTACTTCAGTCGCAGGCGTCGGTCGCCAATGGCAAGTCCTCGATCGCGCGCGCCGAGGCCAATCTCAACAAGGCGACGCAGGACTACAATCGCCAGAAGTCGCTGTTCGCCGAAGGCGCCATCTCGCAGTCCGCTTGGGAGCAGGCAGATCAGACCTTCATCCTCGCCAAGATCGCGCTCGACACCGAGAAGGCGTCCCTGCAGTCCGCTGAAGCCGGCCTCGCGCGCTCGCAAGCCACCCTTCAGGATGCGCTGGCCCGTCTCGAGAAAACGAAGATCCGCTCGCCAATCGACGGCGTGATCATCTCGCGAAAGGTGGACGTCGGCCAGACCGTCCAGTCCTCGATGAACGTCGCACAGTTCTTCACCGTCGCGGAAGACCTTTCCCAGATCCAGATTGAGGCTGCGGTCGTCGAATCCGACATCGGCGGCATCGACGATGGCGACCCGGTGACCTTCACGGTCGATGCTTTCCCCGGCGAACGCTTCAACGGCATCGTCACGCAGGTGCGCAAGCTCGGCGCCGAGCAGGCCAACGTCGTCACCTATACGGTCGTCGTGCAGGCGCGTAATCCGAATTCGAAATTGTTCCCCGGCATGACGGCCAACGTCGAGATCACGGCCGACCGAGCCGAGAACGTGCTGCGCATCGCCTACGACGCCACCCGCTTCCAGCCGCCGAAAGATGTGCTCGAGGCAATGGGCGGCGCCGAGGGTCAGCGTGGACAGGGCGGCCCCGGCGGTCCCGGCGGCGCACAAGGCGGCGGCCAGGGCGGTCAGCAGACCATCGCGCTCGGCGGCGGTGGTGGCGGTGAACGCGGCGGCGCGGGTGGCGGACAGCGCGGCGGCGGACGCGGCCCCGGTGGCGGCTTCGGCGGCAACAATAACCCGATGGGCGACTGGCTTAAGGAAGCCGGCATCGACGAAGCGCGCTCGCAGAAGATCATGGCCGAGATGCAGGCCGAGATGGAGCGCGCTCGCGCCTCCATGCCGATGCCGCAGCAGGGCGCCGGCGGCGGCGCAGTGATCATTGGCGGCGGCGGCTTCGGCGGTCCGCCCCAGAGCATTGTCCAGCAGCAGCAGATGCAGGAAATGCGCGCCAAGATGGAGCAGACCCGCGACAAAGTCCTGCGCTCCAACCTCAGCCCGGAAGAGTTTGCCGTGGTCGAGAAGCACCGGCTGGAGATGCAGTCGCAGAAGCGCGTGACAGTCTACAAGCTCAACGACAAGGGCGAGCTTGAGCGCCACATGCTCATGATCGGCCTCAGCGACGGCAACTACGCCCAGATCGTGCGCGGCGCACAGGAGGGCGACAAGTTCGTCGTCCGGTCCGCCGCCCCCGGCAAGGGCGAGAAGAAGTAAGCCTGACCGACATGGCGAATGAAAAAGCAATCATCTCCTGCCGGGATCTGACCAAGATCTACGTGATGGGAGACCAGGAGGTGCGCGCCCTGGACGGCGTGAGCCTCGATATCCGCGAGGGCGAGTTTGTCGCAATCATGGGCCCGTCCGGTTCAGGGAAATCGTCGCTGATGAACTTGATCGGCGCCCTCGACCGCCCCACCTCCGGGGAGATGTGGATCAACGGCAGCGCTTTGTCACAAATGTCTCGTGACGACCTCGCGGACCTGCGCAACGAAACGATCGGTTTCGTGTTCCAGCAGTTCAACCTGCTGGCGCGCCAGGATGCGTTCCAGAACGTGCGCCTTCCCCTTCGCTATGCCCGCAAGGACGTCGGCGACATAGACGCGCGCGCCAAGGAAGTGCTCGAACTGGTCGGCCTCGGCACGCGCATGGACCACCGGCCCATGCAGCTTTCCGGTGGCCAGCAGCAGCGCGTCGCCATCGCGCGCGCCTTGTCCAACCATCCGCGCATTCTTCTTGCCGACGAGCCCACGGGAGCGCTCGACACCAAGACCACCGGCGAGATCATGCATCTGATGCAGGATCTCAACAAACAGGGCATCACCGTCGTGGTGATTACGCACGAGCCCGAGGTTGCGCACTACGCCTCGCGCCAGATCCATTTCCGGGACGGCAAGATCGAAACCGATACCGCCAATCCAGCGACGCTTGAGGGCAAGCGCGCCCACGGAGGCTGACCATGAAATTCGGCGTTGCCACGTCTTCCGCCATGGAGGCGTTGTTCTCCAACCCGATGCGGTCGCTGCTGACGATGCTGGGCATCATCATCGGCGTCGGGTCGGTGATGATCATGATGTCGATCGGCGAAGGCGCGCGCGCCCAGATCGAAGCTCAGATCTCCTCGGTCGGCACCAACATGCTCACTTTCAACCCTGGCGGCATGCAGCGTGGCGGCCGCAACCAGGGCGGCGGTTCGGGCCGGCCGTTCAGCGAGACCGACGTGGCGGCTGTGGCCGATCTGCCCTTCGTCGAGGCGGCGACCGGCGTGCTCAACGGCCAGGTGACGGCGGTGTCGGAAGACGCCAACTGGCTGACCAACATCCAGGGCGGCAGCGCCGATTTCTTCAAGGTCAACAACTGGAAGGTTACCGAAGGCCGCGAGTTCACTGCGCAGGAGGCCCAGTCCGGCTCCGCTGTGGTGGTGATCGGGCTGACGACAGCCAAGAACCTGTTTCCGAACGGCAGCGCGCTCGGCCAGCGCATCCGCGTCAACAGCATCCCGGTCGAGATTATCGGCCTGCTGGAATCCAAGGGCGCCGCTGGCGGGGGCGGCATGGGTCAGGACCGCGACGACACCATGATCGCGCCGCTCAGCATGGTCCGTAACCGGGTTACCGGCGGTAACCGCTGGGTCGCCCGCCACGTGTCTCGCATTCAGTTCCTCGTCCAGGACGGCTATGACGTGATGCAGGCTCAAGACGAAGCCTCGCAAATGATGCGGGAAAGACGGCGGATCGAGCCCGGCCAGGCCGACAATTTCATGATTTTTAACTTTGCCGACATGATAAAGCAGCGTCAGGCCGCAACAGAGACAATGAGCACTCTTCTTGCCTTCACAGCAGCCGTTTCGCTTATCGTCGGCGGCGTCGGCGTGATGAACATCATGCTGGTGTCCGTCACCGAGCGCACGCGCGAGATCGGCCTGCGCATGGCCGTCGGCGCACGCGGCGGCGATATCCTCATCCAGTTCCTGGTAGAAGCCGTGGCGCTTTGCACGCTCGGTGGACTAATCGGCATGGCGATCGGGTGGATCGGCATCTTCGGCTACGCACAAGTAGCCAAGGCGCCAATGGTGGTGAGCCCGGTCATCATAGCCACGGCCTTGGGGGCGGCGGCCTCCGTGGGTCTCATCTTCGGCTTCTTCCCCGCCCGCCGCGCGGCCCAACTCGATCCAATTCAGGCGCTCAGATATGATTAAGAAAAACATTGCCCGCGGCGTGTCCGTGGGCGCGCTCGCGGCCCTCCTCTCCGCGTGCGGACACCTGCCTGCAGCCGGCCCCGCCTTCGACGCCATGTCGGAGAAACGCGCTGGCGTTCCCACCGACTGGACCGTCGCCCCGATGACGGGTGACACGGCGGCGATCATCTCCGACTACAGTGTGTTCAACGACGCGCAGCTCATCGCCTTCGTGCAGGAAGCGCTCGAGAACAACCGCAACCTCCGCGCGGCCATCGAGAACGTCTATCGCTCGCAAGCGCTGCTGAAGCAGACACGCTCGGGCCTGTGGCCCAGCCTCAGGACCTCCGTCAGCGGCAGCTCGACCTCGCTTGTCGAAGACCTCGAGTTCGAGAACGAGAACTACGGGTTCAACGTCACCGGCGCGTACAACATCGACATCATGGGGGATCTCAACTCCTCCATCCAAGCGTCGTCCGCCGGCCTCCGTTCGACGCAGGCCACCTACGAGCAGACCCGCCGCCAGATCGCCGCGACCGTTGCACGCTCCTACTTCGCGGTGATCGAGCAGCAGCTCCAGCTCGACCTCGACCGCCGCTCGCTCGAGCGCCAGCGCGATACGTTCCGCATCACGCAGACGCGTTACGACGCCGGCTCCGTGGCCCGCGACGAACTCGTGATCGGCCAGTCCCGCCTCGCCACGGCCGAGGACTCGATCCTCGCTTCCCAAGCGTCCGTGCGTTCGGCGGTCCGCGCGCTTGAAACCGCGCTCGGCAGGTTCCCGCAGAACAAGCTGGCGATCTCAGGCGCCCTGCCCCAACCGCCAGCGACCCCGCCGCTCGGCCTGCCGGAGCTGACCATCCGCTCGCGCCCCGACGTCGTCGCGGCCGAGCTGAACATGATCCAGGTGTTCGCCAACAACCAGGTGGCGCGCCTGCGTCCATGGCCGCAGCTCAACGGCGATCTCACTCTCGGGCTGCAGAACACGACGATCAACACGACCGACGACCTGTTCGATTTCGACGGCCTCGCCCTCACCATCGGCCTGTCGCTGGCGCAGACGATCTTCGACGGCGGCGCGATTTCCGGCGCGATCGAGGCTTCCGATGCCGGCAAACGCCAAGCCCTGGAACAATATGGCCAGACGATCATCGACGCCTACGGCCAGATCGTGAACGCGATCGACCAGTTCAATACGCTGCAGTCGCGTAATACCGCGCTGCAGACGGCGTCTGACGCGGCGAACGAATCCCTCCGTCTCGGCGAACTGCGCTACAACGAAGGCAGCCAGAGCCTGCTCGACCTGTTCCAGGTCCGTGACAGCGCCGAGGTCGCCGAGGCCAACCTGATCGCCAACAACCGCGCACGGATCGACCAGTGGATCACGCTGCACACGGCGCTGGGCGGCAATCCGACCAAGGCGCAGCCGCTTGCGAGCAAGACCACGGTTGCCGACGACGGCAAGCACGAGCCGAAGTAACGGCTACTCATAGCTGAACAAGCACCGCCCCGGAGGAAACTCCGGGGCGGTTTTCGTTTTGGGCAAAGCCATCCCTGTTGACCCTGTGCAAGCCAGGACTAGTCTCCCGCCGTTCCCCGAGAGGGTCCAACATTCCAACAGGACGGGTGAGATGAGACAGTTTCTGCTTAGCAGCGCAGCAATCGGCATGGCGCTACTTGCCGGCTGCAACAATGCAACGACAACCGCTTCGAAGACTGAAAGCGATCCGGCTGCGTTCCTTGCTCGCGCCGAGAAAGAGCTGAGCGATTATTCCGACTACGCCGCCCGCACCGCCTGGGTGAACGCCAACTTCATTACCGACGATACCGACTGGCTAAACTCGAGGGCGGGATCGGAAGGTACACAGCTCACCGTGCGCCTCGCCAACGAAACCAAGGCGTTCGAAGGCGCGAAGCTAACGCCAGACCAGGAACGTAAGATGCTGTTCCTGCGCGCAGGCATCGTGATGCCTGCGCCTTCCACAGGCACGCCGGAAGAACAGAAGCAGATCGCGGACGAGCTTGCCGACGTCACCACGCGGATGGCGTCGACCTATGGCAAGGGTAAGTACACGGTCGACGGCAAGGAGCTCAACCTCGAGGAACTCTCCAACATCATCGGCGACGTGCGCGATCCGAAGAAGCTGCAGCAGGCCTGGGAAGGCTGGCGCACCGTCTCCATCGGGCCGCAGGACCCGGCCGAGGGCAAGCCCAGCCCGACCATGGCCGAGGACTACGCCCGCATGGTCGATATCGGCAATGCCGGCGCCAAGGAGCTTGGCTTCAAGGACATCGCCGACATGTGGCTGTCGAACTACGATATGCCATCGGCCGACATGGAAGCCACCGTCGAGAAGCTCTGGACTCAGGTCGACCCGCTCTACAAGGAGCTGCACTGCTACGTCCGCGGCCGGCTCAACACCAAGTATGGCGACGCTGTTCAAGCCAAGACCGGCCCGATCCGCGCCGACCTGCTCGGCAACATGTGGGCGCAGGACTGGACCAACATCTATCCGTTGGCCGCCCCGCCCGCTTCCGATCCAGGCTATGACCTCACCAAGGTTCTGGTCGCCCGCAAGTTCGATGCGGTGAAGATGGTGAAAACGGGCGAAGGCTTCTACACCTCGCTCGGCCTGCAGCCCCTGCCCGCAACGTTCTGGGAGCGCTCGCTGATCACGCGCCCGCGCGATCGCGAAGTGCAGTGCCACGCTTCGGCGTGGGACATCGACAACCTCGACGACCTGCGCATCAAGATGTGCACGCAGATCAACCAGGAGGACTTCCAGACCGTCCACCACGAGCTGGGCCACAATTTCTACCAGCGCGCCTACAACAAGCAGGATTTCCTGTTCCGGAACGGCGCGAACGATGGCTTCCACGAAGCGATCGGCGACTTCATCGCGCTTTCGGTGACGCCTGAATATCTCAAGCAGCTCGACCTCATCAGCAAGGTTCCGCCGGCCTCGGCCGACACAGGTCTCCTGATGAACCGCGCGCTGGAGAAGGTGTCCTTCCTGCCCTTCGGCCTGATGGTCGACAAATGGCGCTGGCAGGTGTTCCGCGGCGAAACCACGCCCGCCGACTACAACAAGGCATGGTGGGATCTCGCGCTGAAATATCAGGGCATCGCCCCGCCGAGTCAGCGCCCTGCCGATGCATTCGATCCGGGCGCGAAATACCATATCCCGGCGAACACGCCTTACCTGCGCTACTTCCTCTCCTTCATCCTGCAGTTCCAGTTCCAGAAGGCCGCGTGCGAACAGGCCGGTTGGACAGGCCCACTGCATCGCTGCTCGATCTACGGCAATAAGGATGTCGGTGCGAAGTTCAACGCGATGATGGAGATGGGCGCCAGCAAGCCCTGGCCCGATGCGCTCGAAGCCTTCACCGGCACGCGCGAAATTGACGGCACGGCGCTGGTCGAATACTTCGCCCCGCTGCAGACCTGGCTGAAGGAACAGAACAAGGGCCAGAGCTGCGGGTGGTAGGCTGCGGCAAATTCAGCGCGTATCGCCCTCGTGGTTCGACGGTCGCCGCCTGCGGCGGCTGCTCACCATGGAGTTCTTTGCACGGGTTCGCGGAGTTCCCCACTCGATTCCCAAATGTTCACCGAACGACTCGGAACTTCCGAGCAACACATGAACCCGTGCAACGGACTCCACCATGAGGGCTGCGAGGCATCGGTGATATTGAAAGAGCCCTCATGGTGAGCAGCGTTCCTGGACGAAGTCCTGGATCGCGCCCGTCGAACCACGAGGGCGGGCTCACCGGCGCCAAGGAAGGTTGATCGCATGCCCGCTTTCATCGACCACGTCTCGATTCCCGTCGCCGACTTCGAGAACTCCGCGAAGTTCTATGACGCTGTGCTCGCAACGCTGGGCCTCCGCCGCCGCAAACAACGTGACGGCGCGATCGGCTGGGGCCCTGACGATGTGCTGCCGCCGATTTTCTGGATCCACGCCAAGGAGCCGGGCGCTGCAACGTCTGGCGTCGGCCTGCACATCAGCTTCCGCGCGAAGGATCGCGCCGAAGTCCACGCCTTTCACGAAACTGCCATGAAACTCGGCGGCAGGGACGCGGGCGCGCCGGGCGTTCGTCCACAATACACCGCCGGCTTCTATGGCTGCTTCATCTTCGATCTCGACGGCTTCAAGATCGAAGCGGTGGTGCGCGAAGCACTTGGCGCATAGAGAATCCGCCCAACCGCAGTTCCTGAAATGACAGCCCTGAAATGACAGCCCTGAAATGACAGCAAGGTGTGCGAGTCGTGCCTTGCCTCGATAACAACCGGGCGTAGGTTCCCGGTGCGTCAACGATACGCAATCACGAGGGAGAGTTCTGATGAAACGCCTTGCCATCCTTACCGCGCTGGCCATCGGCCTTGGCGCAGGCGCCGCTTCGGCGCAGACCGTCTCCAGCCTCGGCATGCAGGGCATGGACCCCGCTTCCGGCAAGGCGGCGAAGCAACTGGTCGTGTTCTTCCACGGCTACACGCAGACCGGCGCGGCGATGAAACCGCTGGCTGAAGCTCTGGCGAAGCGCCTGCCCGACGCCGCCTTCGTCTACAACGACGGCCCCCTCACCCAGGGCAACGGTAAATCCTGGTACGTGCTGCGCGGCGAAGATCCGGAGAACACCAAGGGCGCGGTGAAAGCCATCGCCGTCGACACCGTGAAGAAAGCCGCCGAAGGCCTGAAAGTGCCGCCGCAGAACATCGTCGTCGTCGGCTTTTCGCAGGGCGGCGGCGTGGCGTTCGACGCCGGCTCGTGCTCGACGCCGGACGTGAAGGCTGTCGTCTCGCTCGCTGGCATCCTCGCCAACGGAGACTGCAAGAAGGAAGAGGCCGGCGCGCCAGCGTCAGTGCTGATCGTTCACAACGACCAGGACCCGACCGTAAAGCAGGACCGCATCGATGCAGTCCAGGCACAACTGAAGACGAACGGCTACGACTCGAAACTCGAGACCGTCGCGGGCACGACCCACTGGCCTGCGCCGGACGGCCTCAAGAAGGCGGAAGACTTCATCGTCGCCCAGCTCGGCGGCAAGTAAGACGACGCGAGCGATGAGCCGCTATTGCGGCTCATCCTCGTCATCGGCTGGTGGCTTGGCGCCCTGCTGGGCCAGCGACTGCGGCATGGCGGTGATCGAGTTCGACGCCCGCGCCTCGAATTTCGAAATATCCATGTCGAAATAGGGCTGGTCGTTCTGCGTGATCGAGATGCGTTTCGGCCATTTGACGCCGTTGCTTTCGATCTCGCCCGAGAACTCCGCCACCTGTGCGATCGGGGCGGCGCCGCCCGCGGGATCGCGCACATTGTTGGCGGCGCGGATCAGCTTGCCCGACGCATCGAAGCGCAGGTCCATCGGCGGCGCGCCGGGGCGCTCGACATGAAGATTGCGCGTGCCATCCTTGCCCGGCGCCGTTTCCTGCACCTTCGCGGCAGGATCCTTGAGGCTCGTCAGCAGCATGACGCCGTACAGGGCGTACTGTTGGACTTCATGCTCCGACTGCGCTTCGGGCATCGGGTCCCATGACTGGCGGGCGACCGACCACGCCTTGCCGTATTCGATCTGGATCATCCGCACGGCCTTGGCGTCGGCCTTGGGCCAGCTCGTCGTGCGCGCATAGTTGAAGGGGCGAACGATCGTTTGCATTTCGACTTCGGTCGTCTTGCCGCCAGCGTTGACAGTGCCGGCAGCGGTCCAGTTGAGTTCTTTTACCCTGCTCAGGGCCGCTTCGCCGCCGGCAGCGTTGATCGCTGCATCCAGCACGCCCTTGCCGGCATAGGCATCCGTTGCAACAGGCGCGGACGTGCCCTCCACGGACGAACAGGCCGCCAGGACTGGCAGCGCCAGAAGCACCAGCCGGCGGTCAATCGAAAATCCCATGAAACTCACTCCCCGTAGTTTTGTTTTCTGCCCGCGAGACTAGCCGAAATTGGCCAGTCCAGAAGGATTGGTTGTTCCACTCCGCGGGTATAAAACATCGCCGCGCGAGTACAAATAACACGCTCGTCAGGAGCCCAGCCACGTCCCGAATCGCAGGCGGCTCCGATTTCGGTTCGGGCGTCCGGCCATCCGGGGGCGGATTGCAAGCTTCTGTCGCAACCCGCCCCCTTCGGCCTTACGGATGACATCGCAAGCCACTTTGCCGCGACGCCGATCCGCCCCGTTTACCTCGCGAAATATTCGATCAGCGCATCCGCCGCCGCAGCGCCTAGTGCGCGCGCATCCTGTGCAGGTATCTGGTCCCACAGCTCGACCGTGATGCCTGGCGCCTTGAGCTGTTCGAGCGCCCAGCCCTTGGCGGTCCCGCCGTCCGCATTGTGGCTGTAGCTCCACGCCGGCGGCGCGCTGAGGGTCGAGTCGAATTTCTGCTTCAACGCGGGAAGGAAACCGATCGTCGGCGAAGCCGCATCCAGCGGCGGGGCATAGATCACCGTCCGGTCGGTCGAATGGAAATCCATCATCGAGACGACACGGCGATTTCCCGCCTGCAGCTTGATCCAAGCCGACAGCGCCTTCGTTTCCGGCTGGCTGAAGACTCCCCAGTCGCGGTTGAGGTCGATGCCGCCGGCATTCAGCCGCCAGTGGCCAGCGTCAACGCCATCCGGGTTCGGCATGGGCGCAAGGATGATGCGATGGCGGGCGCGGAACAGGTTCGCCTTGTCGTCAGCGCGATCGGTGAGCCGCTCCAGGAAACTACGATAGGCCTCCTGCCCCGAGGTCTCCGGTGGATGCTGGCGCGTCAGCATGACAATGGCGTCGACCCCGCCGCCGCCCACGAAACCGATCAACGGTTGGCCCTCGAGTGAGGTACCGTAACGCTCTTCCTCGAATCCTTTCGAGATCAACTCTCGCCGCGTCCACTCAAGATTGTCGTGCGAAGGCGACAATGGCTGACCTGCAACCCACAGCGTCCCCTTAGGTACGTCGAGCTTCAGGGTCGCACGCGTCTTGCGTTCATTGAGCGCAAGCTTGTCCGCGCCCAACGCCATCCACGTCTTTCCGTCGGCGCTGACGTAAGGCGCATAGCGGTGAGTGTAGTCCGTGTAGTCCAGCGTCACCGTTATACTGCGCGGCGCATCTGACTTCAGGCGGAACGCAAACCACGGACTGGGGTTGATGCCTTCGGCGACGGCCGGCTCGTGGTCGACCGACACCACCACCGATCCGTCCGGCGCGATAACGCAGTCATGCAGCCCCGCGGACGCGAACGAAGCGTCGATCGCAAAGCCCTGGCCGGCGCAGATCGCATTCTTCGGCGGAGTGAATTTCGAAGCGCCAAAGGTGGAGCAACCGGCAAGGCCGGCGGCGGCGAGCGCAATAGCGACGCGTTCAGCCGCAAGGGTTCTCAAGCTCAGCCTCCAGGCCTGCGCACGAGTCCCCCGAAAACGCGAAACAGCGCGTCCAGACCCGGCATCCGTCTAGCCCTGCACTGAGTCGCGGTGAAGAGCTTGCGTGCAGCCAAAACTGCGACCGATCAGCCCGCACCGGACATTGGAACCAGGCGGAACCCGCGCCTAGAACTCCTTGCGGATGCTTCCGTACAGGTAACGTCCCGACGGGTTATGCAGGTCGCCCAGATAACCGAAATTGGTGTCCGCCAGCGGCGGTTCCTCGTTGAAGATGTTGCGCATGCCAACGCGGATACGGGTGGGCGAGTCGCTGTCGTAGCCGAGTTCGTACTGCACATAGAGATTGTGCGTCTGGAACTCCTCGATGATCCAGGGCTGGCTCGTCGCGGTCAGCACGATGCCCGTATCCTGCACGTCGCCCACGTATGACGTGAACCAGCCCGCGCCCCACGCGTCCTTGCGCCAGGTGAGCGAGGATGTGTAGCGCCACTCCGGCCTGCCGAAATTGCGCACCAGGTTGCCCTGCCCGTTGACCGTCAGCACGGCGGGAATCTGTCCGCTGGCGGCGGCCGCATTGATGATTGCGCCGTTGGGCGAGACGCCCTGGAAGAACTTGTCGAGGAAGGCGGCGTTGATGCGGAACGAGAAGTCGCCGACCGGCGTGTCGTCGAGATTGTAGTAGAGGCCAAAGTCCCAGCCCTGGACGGCGCGTTCGTCGAGGTTGAGATAGTTGTCCTCGACGAACAGGATGTCGCCCGGGGCCGCAATGCCCGAGCCATCAAAGAGTATTTGATCGTCCGGGTCGATGGTTGTGCTACGCACAACGGCGGGATTGAAGCAGCTCGCAGGCAGGGGCGTAGCATTGCAGCCCGGCGCGCTGCGCAGGACGTAGTCGAGCAGGATGTGGTTGTTGTCGCCGAAAATGCCGACGACGTTGCTCTGTTCGATGCGCCACCAGTCGGCAGTGAAGCTGATCTCGCCCCATTCCGGCGGCAGGAAAGTGCTTTCGAACACCAGACCGTAGGTGAGGTTGGTCGATTCCTCGGGCTCGAGGGCGGTACTACCCTGACGGTTGGAGATCACCGACTGCACGGACCCCGCAACGCTGGGGCAGTTGGTGGTGAACACCACAGACGGGTCCTTGCGTTGAGCTGCTTCGCAACGGATGAAGTCGGTGCGATTGTTCGAGCGCTGCAGCCCCGTCTCATACTGCTGCTGCAGGTTCGGCGCGCGAAAGCCTTCCGACCACGCCGAGCGGAACAGCAGGAAATCGAACGGCCGCCACGAGAGCGCGACTTTCGGTTTGGTGACCGAGCCGAACGTATCGAAATTCTCGTAACGCGCAGCGATCTGCATATCGACGTTCTGGACGAACGGGATGTTCATATCGTCCGAGACCACCGGAACGGCGAATTCAACGTATGCCGATTGCACGTCGCGCTCGCCGGTCGTGTCAAGCGACGGGTTGTTGCCCTGAAGGTCGTTGGTGATCGCTGCAGTGCTTATGATGTCGTCGAAATTGACCGTGCCGTCCTGGCGCGGATCGCGATCGTCTTTGAACGTCTCGCGGCGCACTTCGACGCCGACAGCGGCGCCGACATCGCCGGCCCAGATGCGGAACGCATCAGGCCGCGACAGCTTGAAATCCCACGATGCGATCGAGGTCTGGTTGCGGCGAAACACGTCGACCGTGATGAAGTCGATAGCTGCCTGCTGGCTGGGCGTGCAGTCGCCCGCATCGAAGTCCGTGACGCAGCCGCCGTTGAACGGGTTGTAGGCGTCCGGCGTGTTGCGTGCGAGCGCCTGCTGGAACAGCGTGTTGGAGACGCGGTTCTCTCTGTCTTCGGAATTTGCCTGGCTGTAGAGAATGGCCGATTCCCAGTTCCAGTCGGCGACCACGCCGCGCAGGCCGATGAGCGCGCGGGACGAGAGGTTCTCGACTTCTGTCTTGCGCGGTCCGGCATCGATCGGACGATAGGCGGCGGTGCCGGTCAACGAACCGAGCACGAGATCGAGCCCAGAGCCGGTATAGCCTGCAAGGCGGTTGGGCGATCCGACGGGACCGAACGGGTTGTAGTAGTTGCTGGCCGGAATGACGACCGGCACGGCGCCGAGCATGGGCGCGGATTCGCGGTAGCCGACAGAGTCGGCAAGATAGACACCTGCCTCGGCGAACAGCTCCAGCCCGCCATCGAACTCGTGGTTGAGGAAGGCGAAGGCGTTGTAGCGGTCGACGCCGTTCTGGACGGTCGTCACGTCATTGACGTTGTAGCGCAGCTCCGCGGGGCGCGTGGACGTGCTGCCGATGCAGATTCCGTTCGGAAGCGCGGCGGCGCATCCAGTCAGCGTGCTGGGTTGCAGGTGGAACTGGCCGGCGGCGTTGGTGACCGCCGCACCGTTGACCGTGATGTTGCCCGCTGTGAAGCGATCGAAAATACCCCAAGCCGAGGTAATCGACGTGTTGTTGAACTGGGCCGCCGCCGTCGCATCCGCCGCCCAGCTGGCCGGCAGACGGGAACGAAGATCGGAATTGGCGGTGGAAGGACGATCGGAAGCATAAATGGGATCGCGACCGAAATAGGAAGCAAGAACGGAAAGATTGGTGCGACCGTCGCCGGAATTGACGCCAAACTGGACATTGCCGGAAAACTCCGTCGCCTCAACGCCGTCCTCGCCACCATAAGTGAGCTCGGCGGTAAGCCCTTCGAAATCCTTCTTGAGAACGGTGTTGACGACACCCGCGACAGCGTCGGCGCCATAGATGGCGGATGCGCCGTCGAGCAGCACCTCGATCCGCTGGATGCCGGTGACCGGGATCGAATTGGTGTTGACGGTGACGACCGGGACAAGGTTCTCCGCCTGCGTGCCCGGGTGGTTCACCATGCGTCGGCCATTGAGCAGGGCGAGCGTGTTGCCCGTGCCGAGAGCACGAAGGTTGATCGAGGCCGTATCGCCCCGTGCGTCGTTCAGGCTGCCGATGGTGCGGGTGGTGTTGAACGAAACGTCGCCGAGCTGGGGGATGGAGCGGAATAGGTCGTCGCCGGAGGCGGCGGCGATTGAGGCGATTTCTTCGGCGCCGATTACTGTTACTGGCAGGGCTTCGGTTGGTTTGGCGCCGGCGATCTGTGTTCCGACGATTACGACGACGTCGCCTGTCTCTTCTGCGGGGGTGGTTGTTTGTTGGGCGGTCGCTGTTCCGGCTCCGATCATGAGAGCGGTCGACGCCATCAGTACGGTTCGGATTGTTGTGATGGTTCGGGCGGTCGCCATTGCGATTCCTCCAGTAGTTGTGGGGGCGCCGGGCGGCCTTGTCCCCCTCCCGGCAGCAGTGGCGACATTTCTTGTGGGGGTTCTTCTGTCAACCGGTTTCGCCCCGGTTGCTGTTCCGGTTGTTGTCCCGGTCGTCATTCCGATCCCGCTTCACAGCTAATTGAACCTTTGTTTTCCGGAGGTTGGCCCTGTTGCGTTGACCGTTTTTCAAGCGGTGGTGTCTATGGTTTCCGTAGCGGCTCCAGTTGTTCCCGTAGCAAGCGTATTAGCGCGCGCGGTTGTCGCAGCGGCGGCAGCGACGGTTTTGGCGGCAGTGGCGCGTATTAGGGTCACGCGCACGGCAGCAGCGATGGCCGTCGCAGCGGCGGTCGTGGTAGTGATGGCGGTGGAGTTTCTTACGATGGTGATCGCGAAGCCTAAGCTGGTTGCCGCCGCAGCCGCGGTTGCAGTTCTTGCTGCCGGCGGGCTGGCGTTTATCGCGTTCAACAAGCCTTCCAGCACGGTCGAGGCCGCGGGCGGCGGCGGTCCCGATCGCGGTCCTGGCGGCGGCCCAGGCGGACGCCAGGGCGGCGGCGGCCCCCCGACCCAGATTTCGGCCGTTCCGGCCACCCCTTACGAGTTCTCCGCCCGGATCGAGGATCTCGGCACGCTGGAACCCCGCGAACGGGTGGTCCTGACCGCCAACGCTGCCGACCGCGTGACCGGCGTCTATTTCGAGGACGGCCAGCGCGTCGCCAAAGGCAAGACGCTGGTGACCCTGGTGAACGAGGAAGAACTCGCCCAGCTCGCCAGCTCGCAGGCGACCTTCGACAACACCCAGCTCGTCTTCGAGCGCAACCAGCGCCTCGCCACCAACGACGCCATCGCCCAGCTCGAACTCGAACGTTCGAAGTCCGCCGCCGAGGCGGCGCAAGCCAACGTCGCGGCGATCCAGGCCCGTCTGCGTGACCGCGTGATCGTGGCGCCGTTCTCCGGCGTGCTCGGCTTCCGGCAGGTTTCGACCGGCGCCTATGTCTCGCCGGGCCAGCCCGTCGCGACCCTGATCGATGACAGCCAGATGCGTCTCGAGTTCGGCGTGCCCTCGACCGCCGCAAGCACGCTGCGCGTCGGCCTGCCGGTCGAGGCGACGACCAAGGACATTCCCGGCCGCAACTTCACCGGCACGCTGACCTCGATCGACAACGCGATCGACCCCGTGACCCTCTCGGTCAAGGTGCGCGCCACCCTGCCCAACCGTGACGGCACGCTGAAGGCCGGCATGTCGATGAACGCAACCCTGACCTCGACGCCGCGCACGTCGCTGTCGGTTCCCGAGATCGCGATCATCGCGGAAGGCTCGAAGACGTTCGTCTACGTCGTCGACCAGTCGAAACAGCCCGCCACAGTCGCCAAGACCGAGGTGATGCTGGGCAACCGCGAACGCGGCTTCGTCGAAGTCATCTCCGGCCTGCAGTCGGGCGACCTCATCGCCACCGACGGCGTGCTGAAGCTGCGGCCCAACGCGCCGGTGCGGATGACCACCAACATTGCCGGCGGATCTTCTGGAGGCGGTGGCGAGCCGAAGCTCGCTGGGGGCGAGGGACCGTCCGACAAGGCCGGACTCAGGCAATAGCCCCCGAAGGCAACAGCGCCATGCTTCTTTCAGACGTCTCCATCAAGCGGCCGGTGTTCGCATCGGTCATCGGCCTGCTGCTCGTGGCGGTGGGCATCGTCTCGTTCACGCGCTTGGCCCTGCGCGAGTATCCCGACATCGACCCGCCTATCGTTTCGGTCCGCACCAACTACACCGGCGCATCCGCCAACGTGGTCGAGACGCGCATCACCGAAGTGATCGAAGACCGGATTTCGGGCGTCGAGGGCATCCGCTTCATCAACTCGTCGAGCCAGGACGGCCAGTCGAACATCACAATCGAGTTCGACATTTCCCGCGACATGGACTCGGCGGCCAATGACGTGCGCGACCGGGTTTCCGGCATCCTGAGACAGCTTCCGCAGGAAGCCGATCCGCCCGACGTGCAGAAGGCCGATGCTTCGGAAGAGACCGTGCTGTGGCTGCGCGTGGCGAGCGACAAGCGCACGCCGCTTGAGCTGACCGACTATGCCGAGCGCTATCTTGTCGACCGTTTCTCCTCCATCGACGGCGTCGCCCGCGTCCAGATCGGCGGCCAGCGTACGCCCGCCATGCGCGTGTGGCTGGACCGGCGCGCCATCGCCGCGCGCGGCCTCACCGTCGGCGACATCGAACGTGCGGTGCGAACCGAGAACGTCGAGACGCCGGCAGGCTCCCTCACCTCGCGCGACCTGATCTACTCGGCGCGGATCGACCGCCCCTTCCGGACGCCGGACGAGTTCCAGCAGCTTGTCATCGCCAAGGCCCCTGACGGCGTGGCCGTCCGGCTGGGCGATGTCGCCCGCGTCGAATTCGGCGCCGAGGAAGACCGTTCGGTCTTCCGCGCCAACGGTCTCGATACGATCGGCATCGGCATCGTGAAGCAGTCGACGGCCAACGTGGTCGAAGTGGCGAAGGTAGCGCGCGAGCGCGCCGCCGAGATCGCCACGACCCTTCCCGACGACATGAACATCAGCATCAACTTCGACGGGTCGGTGTTCGTGAACGCCGCCATCAAGGAGGTGTTCATCACGCTGGCCATCGCCGTCGCGCTGGTCGTGGGCGTGATCTACGTGTTCCTCGGCACGTTCCGCGCCACCCTTGTGCCCGCGATTACAGTTCCGATCTCGCTGATCGCGGCCTTTACCGTGATCTGGGCGATGGGCCTGTCCATCAACATGCTGACGCTGCTGGCTCTCGTGATGGCCATCGGCCTCGTGGTCGACGACGCCATCGTCGTGCTGGAGAACATCCACCGGCGCATCGAGGAAGAAGGCGAGACGCCGCTCGTGGCGGCCTTCCGCGGCACGCGCCAGGTGGGCTTTGCGGTTCTTGCGACCACAATGGTTCTGATCGCCGTCTTCGTTCCCATCACCTTCATGCAGGGCCAGATGGGCCGGCTGTTCTCGGAATTCGCCATCGCCATCGCCGCGGCCATCGCGTTCTCGATGCTGGTGGCGCTGACCATCTCGCCGATGATGGCCTCCAAGCTCTTGAAGCCCCACGAGGACCACAAGGAAGGCAAACAAAAAGGCTTCGCGTATCGCGTCGACCGTGCGTTCGCCGGCATGCGCAAGGGCTATAGCTGGATCTACGACCACACCGTGAAGCGGCCGATAGCGATCGCCATCGCCTTCCTCGCCATCCTCGCCGGCAGCTACGCGCTGTTCACGATCATCCCCGGCGAATACACGCCGCAGGAAGACCGCGGCTCGTTCCAGGTGATGATCACCGGGCCGGAAGGCGCCTCGTTCGAATACATGCTTCCCTATATCGAGCAGATCGAGCAGCGCCTGCTGCCGATGGTGCAGGCAGGCGAGATCGAAGGCATCTCCGTCCGGGCGCCGGGCGGCTTCGGCCCGGGAGGCGGCTCCTTCAACTCCGGCTCGATCCAGGTGGTGCTGACCGAATGGGGTCATCGCCGCAACGGCTTCGACATCATCAACGACATCAACCGCCAGCTTTCGGACATTCCGGGCGTGCGCGCCTTCGCCAACATGCAGTCGGCCTTCGGCCGCGGCGGCGGGGGCAACAAGCCGATCCAGTTCGTCATCAAGGGACCGTCCTACGAGACGCTGGTGGAGTGGCGGAACACGTTCGTCGACGCGCTCAACAAGGACAATCCGGGCATCAGCCAGATCGACTGGGACTACAAGGAAACGCAGCAGCAGTTCCGCGTGAACGTCGACTACAACCGCGCTTCCGATCTTGGCGTCACCGTGCAGGAGATCGGCTCGACCCTGCAGACCATGCTGGGCTCCAAGCGCGTCGGGACTTTTGTCCAGAACGGCGAAGAGCGCTACGTGATCTTCGAAGGCGAGCGCAGCGAACAGGCGACGCCGCAGGACCTGCAGAACATCTATGTCCGCTCGGCGCGGACGCAGGAGCTGATCCCGCTGTCCAACCTCGTTGATGTGCTGCCGACGGCCGACTCGCGCCGCCTCAACCGCTATAACCGCGTGCGTTCGATCACTGTCGACGCGACGCTGAACCCCGGCGTTTCGCTGGGCGTGGCGCTCGACAAGATGGAGGCGATGGCCCGCCAGGTGCTGCCCGAAGAAGCGGCGTTCGACTACAAGGGCCAGTCGCTCGACTACAAGCGCGCCGGCTCGTCGATCATGTTCGTGTTCGGGTTCGGCATCCTCGTTGTGTTCCTGGTGCTCGCGGCGCAGTTCGAGAGCTGGATCCACCCGCTGGTCATCATGCTGTGCGTGCCGGCGACCGTGGGCGGGGGCCTGCTAGGCATCTGGCTGACGGGCAACACGCTCAACATCTACACGCAGATCGGTTTGATCATGCTCGTGGGATTGGCGGCCAAGAACGGGATTCTGATCGTCGAGTTCGCCAACCAGTTGCGCGACAAGGGCATGGAGTTCAACGCTGCGCTGAAAGAAGCAGCGCTGACGCGCTTCCGTCCGATCCTGATGACGTCGCTGACCGCTGTCGCCGGCGCCATTCCGCTGATCTTCAGCCATGGCGCAGGCGCGGAAACGCGCTCGGCCATCGGCGTGGTGATCCTGTCGGGCGTGCTCGCGGCGCTGGTGGTGACGCTGGTGCTTGTGCCCGCGGCTTACGCCCTGCTCGCCCGCCGCACCGGCTCTCCGCGTGACGTCGAGCGCCGGCTCGAGAAGGAAGAGCTTGAGAAGCCGCTTACGGGGCTCGCGCCGGCCGAGTAGCGCGCTGACGCTCTCCTCTGCCTGAGCGAAGGTCGTGTTAGGGCCATTCCGGCGAAATGCAGACGTTGGCCGAAGCCGCGGCGAACGGCGCGAGTTGGCCCAATCCAGCCACCAGGTCTTCGTTGGATCCCCGGCTCAGGGAATTTTCACGCGATCACCATCAAGCTCGATCAGGCCCATGGCGTTGCCCCCGGGGTCTTTGAACAAGCCGAGAACGACGACGCCGGGAACCTCGAAGCGAGGGGCTTCAATCGTTCCGCCCTGCGCCTTGATTGCGTCAAGCGTCGCCGCGACGTTCGGCACGCCGAGGTAGACGCGCTTCTCGGAAGGATCCGGACGAATCTGTCCGCCGAGCGGCGCCGATATTGTCGCGGTGTAGGTCCCGTAGGCGAGTTGATAGTCCGACCGCGCGACCAGCGGCGGAGAGACGACATGCGCCGTAAAGCGGCCGTCCGGCGCGACCGCCCAGCCGAAAATGCTCGAATAGAAGCCGGACA
Organism: Hyphomonadaceae bacterium; assembly: GCA_030697555.1. Lineage (GTDB taxonomy): Bacteria > Pseudomonadota > Alphaproteobacteria > Caulobacterales > Hyphomonadaceae > UBA7672. The sequence goes on along the minus strand of JAUYPV010000161.1, from coordinate 43,635 downwards.
ACTTTGTCGATTCTCCCCCCGCAAGATCGAAGAACATGACCGGGGCGGGTTTCGGCGAAACAGACATTTTGGCTCCTTGCGAGGTTGATTGCTGGGCGTGGACGGGCGACGCGAAGAGAGCGGCGGCCAGGGCGGCGAAACAAACAAGGCGTAGCGTCATGAAACTTTCTCGACGGGAAAATAGACTTCGGTGAGATTCTTCGCAGGATCTCCGTCCGGGCTGAGTTCGCGGAAAATCTGCAGCGGCGGACCGTCGCGGAAAGCGAAGCGGCCCGAACGGCGGATGCCGTCGGCGAGCGTGCGGTAAGCTTGGTCGATTGTCGCATACGGCCCGCGATGCTCGATTGCGCCAAACAGGCCTCCGGGAAAATCCAGGCGGCGGATATTGCCCCGGCCTTTGCCCTCACCGACCAGCGGAATGCAGGCGTCCAGATTCTGGCGATCGGGCGCTGTCATGTTCGGATCGTCGGGGCATATGGACATCGGAAGGCGCCGATAGGCCAACTTCCGGCTCTCTGCGAAGGCGACAAGCGCGCTCCACAATTGATCGGCGGGCGAGAAGGGCGGCAGGTCGACGGTCGCGTAGGGTCCGACGCGACGCATTGCAAGAAGCGTCATCGGCTTCAGTGTGAGAAAAGTGACTTCGGACAGCGTGCACCCGTCTCCGCGAAAGGCGCGCATGCGGTTCATGCGATCATGCTGAGCAGCCAGTGCGCCGCGGCGACAAGCGCTGGGAGTCATCCCGAAGGCCCGCTTGAAGGCGCGGGTGAAAGTTTCGTGGTTGCGAAACCCGACCGATAGGCTGATGTCGAGGATTGTGTCGCGCGTCACAGCGATCTTGAGGGCGGCGCGCTCGAGGCGGACGCGCTCGACGTGCTCCTTCGGCGTTTCTCCGATCGTCTCCGTGAACAGCCGATGGAAGTGCGATGGCGAATAACCTGCCTCTCGCGCCAGCGATTCCAGGCTCACATCGCGCTCGGGATGGGTCTGAACGCCGATCAGCAGGGGCGTGATTGCGCCTGCGCCGACCGATTTCCCCGAAGACTTGCTCGACCCCATGCCGGCCAGATTGCCTAGCTGCGGCGCATCTGTCTTGACGTTTCTTGCTATGGGACAAGGCAGTGCTGGGCGAACTCCAGCACCGGGGCAGTGGCAGGGAATGACCGGTTGAGGCCGCCGCGAAATGCAGCCGTTGGCCGAAGCTGCGGCGAAGGGCGCGAACTGGCCCAAAAGCGACGTTGGCCGCTTTCGCCCGGTCGACGCATTTTTTCGCGATGCGACGGCCACAGTTCAGATCAGATGGAAAGCCCGGGGTCGCCCTCGACGGTCTCGGGTCGCATCTGCGGCCGCTCTCCTGGCGCCCAGCGTGCGACGCGATGGACGACGCGGTAACGCAGCGGTCCGCCGTCTTCGCGTTCGCTGCGCGTGGCCGGCGGCGGAATGCATACGAACTCGGTTTCCAGCTCGTCCGGAGAGGCGCGCACGGTGGTGTATCCGTATCCCCAGAAGTCCGTGAAAGTGAGGTGCGGTGCATTGTCCGGGTTGCGCGCGGCGCGCGCTTTCGCCGGATCGTCGGTGTCGCGAAGCGCCAGCGCGGCGCGGACGCCGTGAAGTATGGTCGTGCTGAACGCGTGTTGTTTGGAGCCGTCGGGCCGGTCATGCACGTAGAACGGTCGTAGCGGATTGTCGCGCGGGTAGGTCAGTGTTTGAACCTCACCCGATCCCTGCTGCGAGATTGAGCCGGTGACGAATTCGACGGCCACAGGTTCGAATGGACGCGGCGGCAGCGTCTCGCTCGGATAGCCCGCCCAGAAGGAATGCTTGTCGCCGGCGACGATGGTGAGGCCCGTGATGCCTTCATCGCGCACCATGCCGAAGATCTCGGCGTGCTCGACCACCCAGGAGCGGTTGAAAACGCCGTACTCGGTGCTTGGCCACGTGGCCGCGAATTCGGGCGGAAGATTCTGCGGATCGGTGCGCCAGGTGAGCGTGCCGAACGAATGGCCCCATATCTTCCACGGCGCTTTCGCCGCGCGCAGGCGTTCCTTGAACCACTTCATTTGCTCGACGCCCAGATAGGCTTGCGGCGGCTCATGGAGTTGCGGGTTGGGGATTTCGGTCGTGCCGATGCGCAGCGTGGCGGGCGCGCCGCCCGCGTACTCGCGCCCTGCTTCGAGGATGTCGTTGGCGATCTCCGGGAACGCGCCGAAATCGAGCCCTGGCAGATTTGCGCCATTGATGGGGGCTGACTGAAACGAACGATTGTCGGTCAGGATCAAGTCGACGTTCTTGCCGAACCGGAACGCGCGCTCGATGCGCAGCGCATTGATGGCGGCGAGATTGTTCGGCTCCTGGCCGAGCCCACGTGCGTCGATGTTCGAGAGCGGCTTGTTTTCGACGTGGGGTGGCTCGAATGCGTCGCCGGCGCCCTTCTTGATGACGCGCGCGGGCTGGTATTCGTACCACGCCTGGCTCGCGGCGACCTTCAGGGTTTGCGCCGGCCGCGGCGGATCGCTGGAGATGACCTGCTGGCTCTGATAGCCGTTCCACGAGAATTCGTGATTGTCCCACACGGGCACGAACGGCCAACGCGCACGCGCATCCTGCAGGTCGGGGTCGAGAAGAAAGCTGCGGTACAGCGTGCGATAGTCTTCGAGATCGACAGGGAAGTGGAAGTTCTTCACCTTCTCGCCCTTCGGATAGCGCACAGCGCCGGTCAGCTTGCGCCCGCGATCCATGCCGTCCGGCATGTCCTCTGGATAGCGGACGACCTCGTAGACGAAATCGCCGAGGTGCAGCACGAAGCTGAGCTGCTCCGCACGCGGGCGGCGCGCGTCTTCGTAGATCATGCGCCGGTAGGCATTGAGCGCGCCGTTGGTGACATCCTGGCAGCTGACGAAAGCGAAACGCACGGCGCGATCATCGCTTGAAGCGGGCGCGGTCAGCGTGCGGCCAGCACGGCTCATGCTTCCCGCTTCATCGACAAAGCGGTACCAATATTCCCGCGCAGGCCTGAGGCCTGCCGCAAGAAAGCGACACGTCCAGTCGGTGGCCGCGCTCACCTCCACATCGCCGCGTGCGACGATGTGCGCGAAGGCCTCGTCGCCGGCGACCTCCACCATCAACCGGTGCTTGGCTGCGCCGGCATCCGGCGCGCGGCGCGTCCACAGGATCACGCTGTCCGGCATGGGATCGCCGGACGCCACGCCCTGCGGGTAGAGGTCACGCCTTTCCGTGCGCGTGGCCGTGGGCGCGTGCGCGCAACTCTGACCGAAGGCGAGGGCCGCGCCGAGGCTCGCTGCTTGCGCCAGCAGCGATCTGCGCGTTGTCTGTCCGCTCATCGATTTCACTCCGCGTAGTAACCTGACGCGTGAGGGTAGGCCTCGCGCGTTGGACCCCGGGCGAGCTTATGGGTTATCCGGGCAAGGGGTGCGAAAGCAAGTGGAGATCGATAGAGCGAAAAAGGAAGGGACGGATGGATGATGAAATGCCGGGACGCATCCTGTGATCTCGGCATTGGTGGGGAAGGCGTCGGCGCCGTTTTCGCCCTCCTGCAGTTGATCAGGAAGAAAGTGCCTAATGACCGATTTCGGCGGCGGCCTCAACCGGTCGACGCGCGTGGGCGCTCTGACTTTCAGAGCTTGGCCCGCTCTGTTGCATGGTGCAGAGGGCAGGAGATTTCGGCGCCGGAGCGCTTCAAACGGTTGGGGAGGCGATTGAACCGGCAAGCGGCGCTCACGCAACTAGGCGAATTTGGCCGCCGCTCCAACGTGACAACGGAGGACAGGCAGGCTGCGCACCGCATCACGGAGTTTTCCGGATGGATTCGATTTACTGCGGCCACGACAAGCGCCCTCGTCGTATAGCCCCAGCCGTGGCGGTCCGACCACAGCTGCAACAGTCCATCATGTCCACAGGAGTGGCAATGCGTCGTGTAACAGATCCAGTCGTGTTGCATGAGGCGACCCGGGTCCGCGGTGCTCAGCCTGGTGGAACCGTGCCTCCTGTCCGACGCTCCGATTTGACGCAGATCAAAGCGAACACGACAACACGGTGGGCAGGCCGCATGGCGGTCGCCTGTCGAACCATGCAGGCGGGCTCACGAACGAAAAAGGGCGGCTCGGGAGAGCCGCCCTTTCTGTTTGTGTTTGGCGACAGATCACTTCTTCACGATGGAATCGTAGATCCAGTTGCGGTTCTTGCGCTGGTATTCGGCGAGCAGCGCGCGGTCCTGCTGCATGAAGACCATGAACACGTCGTTCTTCGGATCATACCACCACTCGGTCCCGGCGATGCCGTTCCACGAGAAGGTGCCGTTGCCGGGGCGCTGCTTGGTGTCGTCGATCACCAGCGACATGCCGAGGCCGAAGCCCATGCCCGCGCCGGGGAAGAACAGGCCCTTGCCACGGATCTCGGCGGTCGTCTGGTCGATCATCATCAGATCGACCGTCTCGGGCTTCAGCACGCGCACGCCGCGGTATTCGCCGTGGTTGGCGAGCATCAGCACGAAGCGCAGATAGTCTTCCGCCGTCGACGACAGGCCGCCGCCGCCGGACATGAACGGCTTGACGAGCGTGTAGTCGTAGTAGAGCGGATCCGGGTTCTTCGACTGGGCGAAGCGTGGCGACTTCGCGGGGGGCTGGAAGAAGGCCGTATCGGTCATGCCCAGCGGGCCGGTCACGCGCGCCTTGATCGCATCGCCCAGCGACTGGCCGGTGATCGCTTCGATCACGCCGCCCAGCACATCGAGGCCTTGGCTGTAGTTCCACGCCGTTGCCGGCTCGGCGACCATCGGCAGCTTGGCGACAACCTGCTCGGACCAGTCCTTGGCCGACAGATCCTGGCGCTGCTCGCCGCCCGCAACCCATGCCTTCGAGATCGGCAGTTGCGGCTGGATGAAGGAATAGATGACGCCGGACGTGTGGCTCATCAGGTGACGGATCAGCATCGGCTTGGTCGAGGGAACCGGATCGCCTTCCTTCTGCCAGATCTTCACGTTGGCGAAGGCCGGCAGGTATTTCGAAACCGGCGCATCGAGGTCTAGCTTGCCTTCCTCGACCAGCGTCATCGCCGTGACGGCGACGACCGGCTTGGTCATCGAGAAGACGCGATAGATCGTCTCTTCGCTGGCGGGCGTCGCCTGGCCGGGGCCCTGGACGCCGAAGCCTTGGGCGAAGACGATCTTGTCGTTGCGGCCGATGAGGAGATACGCGCCGGGAATCTTGCCGCTCAGCACGTCGGCGTTGAGGGCGGTGCGGATGTCGGCAAGCTTGGTTGGATCGAAGCCGAGCGACGCCAGGTCGCCGCGCTCGAGCGAAGACTTCGCCGGATCGGCGATCTTCGGTCCGGTGGCGCAGGCGGCCGCGAGAAGGGCGAGCGCAAGAGCAGCCCCTGCTCCACGCATGGAGCGCATTACGAAGTTCATGAAGTCCCTCCCTGGCGCGCTTCGTGAAGACGGCGCGGTTCCTGCCACTGTCTAGATCGTTTCAGCGCCCGATGGAAAGAGCGGTGTGGCTCGACGGAGGGAATGGAAATCTCCGTTAGATTGTAAGGAGTGCGACACCTAGGCCATCGCTATGGGGCGGATAGCGGGTTACCCTTTGGTGAGGTGGAGGATTGTATACAATTCCACGCGTCAGGTTCCCCAAAGAGAACCGGCGCACCAACCGAGGGAAGAACCATGATCCGCATTTCCGCGGGCCTTGCCGCCGTGGCTCTGCTTGTGGCCGGCTGCGGCCAGAAAGCTGACGCGCCCGCCTCCACGAACCCCGCCGCCGCAGACAAGGGCCAGTACAAGACCGACGTCGCCATGAAGGAGCTCATGGGGCACGTCATCGACAACGCCGCCGACGGCGTCTGGCTGGCGCAGGGCTGGCTGATCGACGCCGAAGGCACCCACGAACTGTTCCCGACCGACGACGCCGGCTGGCGCTACGCCACCAATGCCGGGATCACGATCGCGGAAGCCGCCAACCTGCTGCTGCTGCCCGGACGGCCTGTCGACGACGATCCGCGCTGGGTCGAAGCCGCGCATATGATGTACGACGCCGGCATGGAGGCGTTTGCGGCGGCCGAAGCGCGCGACAAGGAAAGGTTTTTTGACGCCGGCGGAAAAATCTACGAGGCGTGCACGAAGTGCCATAGCCACTACGTGATCGGCAACGACTAGAACTGTAGGCGCGCCTTGCCCTGCGTTTGATCCAGATCAGAACGCGGATGCAGGCTGCAGTAAAATCTGGCAGGCGCTGCCAGAGGGGCCAGAGTTTTCGCCGGTCAGCGGCGGACGGACGGGGAGATAGGCGAGTTGTTTCACGATTTCATAAACTGGCTGCAAGAGGACCTCGGCCGGTTCGGCCCGGAAGGTCAGTCCTGGTCGCACCAGATGCACGAGTCGCTCTTCATGTGGAACGTCGTCGAAGGCACGCACGTGCTGACGATCATGTTCTTCGCCGGGACGATCTGGCTGATCGACCTGCGTATGATGGGCATGGCCTTCAAGAACATGCCGTTCTCGAAGCTGAACGACCGCGTGCTGCCGATCACCATGATCGCCTTCGGCGCAATGGTGCTAACGGGCCTCATCACCTTCGTCGGCCGCGACCCGATGCTGTACTACCACAACATCTGGTTCCGCCTGAAAATGGTGTTCCTGATCCTCGCCGCAATCAACATCTTCTGGTTCCACTACACGGTGCAGAAGAGCCAGGCGGAATGGGACGCTGCGCCTGACGCGGCGCCGGAAAAGTCGCCCTGGTCGAAAGCGGCCGGGCCGTTCGCCGCCCTTGTGCTGGCGCTCGCCCTGCCAGTGGCCTCTATCGCCCTGCATCCGGTATTCGACGCCGTGCTCGTGCTCCTGCTGACGCTCTCGACTCTGGCGCTGGTGTCCGCCCTGGTCTGGCTGCTTCACGTCCGGGCGCCCTACCCGCCGCTGAAGGTGAAACTGTCCGGCGCTATCTCGATGACCTGCTGGTTCCTGGTCATCGTCTTCGGCCGCTTCATCGCCTACGACTGGTTCTTCTGCGAGAAGGTCGAGAAGGGCTCCCTCATGTACGTCCTGGAGGAGTGCAAGCAGGCCATGTCCTATCTCGAAGACGTCGACGTCAGCGATGGCGGAACAGGGACCAGCGAGGAGGCGCCGCCGGCGGAAGATGCTGCGCCTTCCGAGGAGGAGAGTACGACCGATCCCGCGGCGCCGGAGGGCGAAGCGCCCGCCGAACCCGCACCTGTGCAACCCGCTCCTGGTCAGGGGAATTAAGCCATGACCTTCGAAGATCTTTTCAAAGGCATCCCCGGCGCGGCCGACTTCGTCACCAACATGCCAAAGGTCTGGCCGATCTCCCTGCTGCAGGACGTCTATGCGCCATTCGGCGCGCTGCACCTTGTCGGCCTCGCACTCATGGGCGGCGCGGTGATCCTGCTCAACCTTCGCCTGATGGGCGCGGGCCTGACGGAGGAACAACCCTCGACGCTGGAGCGAAACCTGCGGCCCTGGTTCATCATCGGCCTTTGCATCGTTCTCGGCACCGGCATCATCATCGGCATGCTGAACTCGGACAAGCTCTACAAGTCCGTGCCGTTCTTCGTGAAGATCATGTCGCTGATCGCGGCCTGCATCTTCTCCTTCGGCGTCACCAACGCCGTGGCGAAGGCAGAGGGCAAGGTGTCGATGCCGATCATCATCACCGGCAGCATAGCGTTCCTGGTCTGGGCCTTCGCGCTGGGGACTTTCTCGATGGACCAGATCTCGGCGCCTGGCTTGTTCCACCCGCTCGCAGCGGCCTACGCGATTCTTGTGATCTTCGGCGTTCGCACACGCTGGATTGCGGCGGCAGCGTTCACGCTGCTCTTCGGCGGACAGTTCATCATGTACTGGATCGTGGGGTTCAACACCTACGAGCCGGTGTTCGACGAGGTCTCGCGCTACGTCATGGTCGCGGCGACGCTGATCATGATCGGCCTGTTCGGGTACGAGCTGTACAAGGGCAAGGCCGATGCGGCGACGCCGCTGGCAAGGATGATCGCCCTGTTCTCGATCCTCACCTGGGTCACGGTCGCCGCCGGCGGCCGCTGGATCGGGTTCGCTTCGTAGACTGAGTTCGAGATGAAAACGGGAGTCCCGGAGAGCGATCTCCGGGGCTTCTTGATTTTGGGATTGCCGGGCGCCTGCCCGGCAGTGTCGGCGCAGCCGGCAACATCAACGTAGATGGACAGGCCGCCATGCGGCCTCTGCCAGGCAGGCGCCTGGCGGTCCCATTATTTCCGCATCCCACCGCCTGTGTGGTGCGGCCTTCGCGGTCGTCGCGGCGGGCGCCGGCGAGGATGCCGGGGAGTGTGTAGTTGCCTTCGTGACAGGCGTATGTCGCGTCTGGCCTGCTGAAAAGCGCAACGATGTCAGCCGGATGATGCCAGTTTGTACGGTACCGCACACCTTCCTCGACTTCCGGCTCGTTTGCTGCTAGCAGATAACGACGACCAGAAAATCGAACTGATTTCAGGGCGATTCGCTGTCATTGGCGCCGGGGGGCGCCACCCATGTCTGGCATGTCGCGCGACCGGCGCTCCGATGACGAATCGGATGCGCTGACGGGACTCATGCATACGATCGTCGATGGCGTGATCACCATCGACTCTCGCGGGCGGATCGTTGACTTCAATCCCGCCTGCGAAACCCTGTTCGGCTTCTCCTCTGCGGAGGTCAGTGGCCAGAACGTGAAGATGCTGATGCCCGAGCCGTATCAGAAAGAGCATGATGGCTACCTCCATAACTATCGGACCACAGGCGAGCGCAAGATCATCGGCATCGGCCGCGAGGTCGTAGGCCAGCGGAAGGACGGCACGACTTTCCCGATGGAGCTGTCCGTTGGAGAAATCGACCAGGGCGAGGACCGTACCTATGTCGGCGTCATCCGCGATCTCACGGCGCGAGCGCGGCTCGAACAGGGCCTGCGCGACAGCGAGGCCCAGCATCGGGCCGTGATCGAGACCGCCGTCGATGGCATTATCATCATCGACAAGCTCGGCACGGTGCGCATGTACAATCCGGCGTGCGAGAAGATGTTCGGATTCTCGCTCGACGAGGTTGTCGGCCGCAACGTCAAGATGTTGATGCCGTCGCCCTATTTCGACGAGCACGACCGGTACCTGCAGAACTACACCGAGACTCGCGATCGCAAGATCATCGGCATCGGACGCGAGGTCATTGGCAGGCGAAAGAATGGCACCACCTTTCCGATGGAGCTGTCCGTCGGCGAGACCATGATCGGCGGCAATCCGCTTTTTGTGGGCGTGCTGCGCGACATCACCCTGAACAAGACGTCGGAGGAGGCGCTGCGTCGCAGCGAAGGACACCTGCAGGAGCGGGTCGTCGAACTCGAGGACGCCCGGACCAAAATGGCCGCTCTAGCGGAGCAGACAAGCGCCGCGCGGCAGGCCGCAGACAGCGCGAGCCAGGCCAAATCGGAATTCCTGGCAATCGTCAGCCACGAAATCCGCACACCGATGAACGCAATCCTCGGCTTCGCCAAAATGCTCGACGACGCAAACCTGACAAAGCCGCACGCCGACTATGCCAGCATGATTCTCCGCGCCGGCGATGCGCTGATGCTTATCCTCAATGACATCCTCGACCTCGCCAAGATCGAGGCCGGGCGCATTGATCTGGAAGACGTTCCATTCCAGATCGCAAACAAGCTGAAGCACGTGGAAGAGCTATGGCTGGCCGCGGCGCAGCAGAAGGATCTCTACATTCGAACTGCAACCGCCGAGGGCGTTCCGGCGGCCGTCATCGGCGATCCAATGCGAGTTCGCCAGGTGCTGTTCAATCTGGTCAGCAATGCGATCAAGTTCACGTCGCATGGCGGGGTGACCGTGAGCGTGAGTTCGATCAGGCGAGACGAAGAGGTAGCCGAACTTCTGTTTGAAGTTTCCGACACCGGCATCGGCATTCCCGAGGACAAGCAGGCCATCATATTTGAGGCATTCACCCAGGCGGATTCATCCACCAATCGTCGCTTCGGCGGCACGGGCCTTGGTCTGAGCATCAGTAAGCGCCTCGTCGACATGATGGGTGGGAGTATGGGCGTGGAGAGCAAGCCGGGCGAAGGCTCCACCTTCTGGTTCACGGTCGCGTGCCGGGAGGCGAAGCCGACAATGATCGATCTCAAGAACGTCCCTGGAGAACCCACGGGACCCTTTAGCCCGATGCGCATCCTGCTTGCCGAGGATCATGTGCTGAATCAGATGATGATCCGGATCATGCTGGAAGCGGCTGGGCACGTGGTGGACGTTGTCGACAACGGCGTGCACGCGCTCTTTGCTGTTCGAAAGAACTCCTATGACGTCGTCCTGATGGACGTCAGCATGCCGGAAATGGACGGCGTCGAGGCGACGCGGCGAATACGCGGACTGGACGGCCCGGAGAGCCGGATTCCGATCATTGCCCTGACCGCCAATGCCATGAAGGGCGACCGCGAGAAATTCCTTGCCGGTGGAATGACCGACTACCTATCAAAACCAATCCACATCAAGGACATGATCACAGCGATCGAACGCCAGCGACTCGTCCTTCTCGCAATGAAATCTCCGGACAACGACACAGGCGTTGACCCGGCGCACGAGGCGCGGCGACACTGATCATGATCGGCCTGTTCTCGATCTTCACCTGGGTCACGGTCGCCGCCAGCGGCCGCTGGGTCGGGTTCGCTTCGTAGGTGGGTTTGTGGGCGTCGCCCTCGTGGTTCGACAGGCGCCGCCTGCGGCGGCTGCTCACCACCATGAGGGCGGGGCTCACCGCCCGCTCAAGATTGCCGGCTATGCCGGCACTGCCAGGCAGGCGCCTGGCGGTCCCATTACTCCGCGTCCCCCACGGCCGCCGTCTTGCGCCCTTCCCTGTCGTCGCGGCGGGCGCCGGCGAGGATGCCGGGGAGTGCGTAGTTTCCTTCGTGGCAGGCGTATTCGTACATCGGCTGCTTGCTGGCGCGGAAGGTCATCTCCGCGCGCCAGGGCCGGGTGAACGCGTCCTTGTCGGCCACGGTGAATTCGTAGTGGATGGCGTCAGCGGCGATGCGCGTGAAGCGTTCGGTCACCGTCGCATTCTCGCCAACGTAGTAGCTGTCGCCCATGTTGGGGCGCACGCGGATATCCTTGTGGAAGTTGCGCGTCTCGACGACGAGCGTGTCGCCTTCCCACCAGCCGACGGAATTGCCGAGCCATTGGTCGAAGCCCTTGGCCGGCCGCTTCTCGCCGATCGGGATGACGCGGCTGTCGTGGATCATCTCCGCCGTGATGACGACATGGCCCGGCGTCTGCACGAACTGGGAGTTGTTGTTGTAGAGCACGTTGACCATGGGCGGCCCGCCCGTCGATCCGAAGCCGACGATGCAGCGCTCGCCCTGCGGCCTGATCTCCGGCCCGTCCCACGTGCCGCGCACCTTGGCGAGGAAATTGTCGAAGTGCTTCTTGGCCGACGCTGTATACGGGATGCGGCCATCCGGTGGATCGACGATCCAGGACGAGCGCACCTCGCCCTTCACAACGCCATAGTGTGTGCCGGGGTCGATCCAGAACGTGTTGTAGCCGGCATTCGCGTTGCCGTCGGTCGGCGCGCCGTCGCTGGGATTGGTGCGGGCGTTGGAGGCGACCATCATCCGGGCCCGTTGCGTTTCCATCTGGGCGGCGCGGTCGGCTGGGATCGCCTGCGTCTTGAACTGCGGCGAACGCTCCAGCGTGGTGAGGCTGGCGTTGGTCCAGACGCCCTGGAGATCCGGCCTGCCGTCGGACGTGCGCGGGGCCTTCCAGGCTTCCTGCGCGGAGGCGAGGCCGCAGGCAAAGGCCAGCACTGCGGCGGACACGGCGATGCGAGCGAGTTTCATGGCCCGATGGTTCCTCTTCCTGTGGGCGCCGTCTGACGCGGCGTTTCAAGCAATGAGGCGCCTGTCGGTCTTTCGCGTCAATGGGCGAGGATCGCCTGCCCCGGCGGAAGGAGGTTCAAGTTCCAGAGAAGCCGCGAGCGCCGATTTCCAGACAGCGCACTGTTTTCCGGCGCTGCGCCACCGGCGGGTCCTTACGTCTATCCCAGCAAGATGGAGATAGAGATGACCCAATCGCCCGCCCAACCGCATGCAAGAACCGCCCTCGTCGTCGGAGGCAGCCGTGGCATCGGCGCAGGGATCGTTCGCCGCTTCGCCGAAGATGGCGCCAGCGTCGTCTTCACCTACGCAAACTCGCCCGATCCGGCTCATCGCCTCGCCGCGGAAACCGGCGCACGCGGGGTGCATGCGGACAGCGGCAACCGCAAGGCACTGGTACAGGCCATAGCAAGCCTTGGCGCCCTCGACGTCGCGGTGATCAATGCCGGCCTCGGCCTTATCGGCGATCCGCTGACGCTCGATGCGGATGCCGTTGATCGCCTGATCGACGTCAACATTCGCGGCGCTTATTTCGCAGCCGTCGAAGCTGGTCGGCGCATGAACGAGGACGGGCGGATCATCATTCTCGGCTCCGGCCTTGGGAACGCGGCCCGTGCGCCCGGCGCCACGCCCTACGGCATGACCAAGGCGGCGATGCAGGGCCTCACGCGCGGCCTGGCGCGCGACTTCGGAGGCAGGCGCATCACCGTGAACTGCATCCAGCCGGGTCCGGTCGACACCGACATGAACCCCAAGGACGGCCCGTTCGCCGCCCCGCTCCACGCCGGCATGTGCATCCCGCGGCACGCGACGACGGACGAGATCGCGGACCTCGCGGCCTATCTGGCGGGACCATCGGCGGCGATGATCACCGGCGCGATGCTCACTATCGACGGCGGCTATACCTGCTGAGGTGTGCCTCGAAAGATCAGGGAGCAGCCTTCGCGGCGGCGCGCTGTTCGATCTGGCGTTGGCCGGAGAGGATGTTGGCGAGGCCGTAATTCCCCTCGTGGCAGGCGAATTCGAACATCGGGGCGGAAGTGGCGGCCATCGAGTATTCGGCGAGCCACGGCTTGGCGTAGATCGCCTTGTCCTCGACGGTGAACTGGTAGTTCAGCTCTTTCTCGCCAGCGCGGGTGAAGCGCTCGACCACTTTCGACTTCGTGCCGACCATGATGGAGCGGCCGATGACCGACATGCGGAACTGGTCGTCCGAACGGAAGCCGGTGGTCTCGACGACCAGTGTATCGCCCTCCCAACGGCCGACGCTGTCGCCGATGAATGACGTCATGCCGGCGGGAAGCGGCTTGCCGCCGATGCGGATGACGCGAGTCTCGCCGCCGGCTTCGGAATGGATGACCAGCATGTCCTTCGTCTGCACGACGCGGCGCAGCCCGGAAATGCCCCAGCCATAGAGCAGCGGCGCCTGGCCCATGCCGGCGAGGCAGCGCTCCCAGGTGAGGCGGTCTTCCGGGCCATCGCCCTTGGCGGCCATGACGCGCTGGCTGAACCACCTCTGGTGGTCCTGCAAGGCTTTCAGGCCTTCGGGCGTATAGGGCAGCGTGCCTTCGGGCGGCGTGACGATCATGCGCGTGCGGTGTTCGCCGCGAACAACGGTGAGCGCGTGCGCGTCGGGATCGCCCGCTTCGGGGTCGTTGGCGAGGTCGCCGATCGTCTTGGCCATCCTGCGCGCGACGCCGACGATGGCGGCGGCCTGTTCGGGTGTGACGGTGAGCGCCGACATCGGGCCGGTCTTTTCCAGCGGCGTCAGCCAGCGGTTTTCCCAGACGCCCTGGAGGTCCGGACGGCCATCGCCGAGGCGAGGCGGCGAATACGGCGGCTGCGCAGGAGCCTGGGCGAAGGCGGGAGCGGCGAGGAGAAGAGCGAGGGCAGCGATAGCAAGGCGCATGTTTGCGTCCTCCGTTTCGGGGAATGGCAAGGGCTTAGCATGTACGCCGGGCGGCGTCAGCTTGGCCGTATGGCGGGCTCATTTTGGCTTTGATTTGGATGAGGCTTTTGCGGTGCGCTGCTCCACGGCGCGGGCGCCGGAGAGGATGTTGGCGAGGCCGTAATTGCCTTCATGGCAGGCGAACTCGAACATCGGCTCGCCGGTACGGCGCATGATCGTCTCGCCGGTCCAGATTTGCGTATAGATCTTCGGATCCTCCACCGTGAAGACGTAGAGAATTTCGTCCGGCGCTGTGCGGGTAAAGTGTTCGATGATCTTCGTCTTCGGCGTAACCGGGACGAGCGATCCGCGCACACCGCGCATGGGGTCGACAAAGCCGGTGGTCTCGACGACGAGCGTATCGCCCTCCCAATGGCCCGACTCCCTCTCATGCCGCGCGCCGAAATTCGTCCGGCCATCGACGGGAATGATCCTGAGATGACTCAGCAGTTCGGTGTGAATAACGACATTGTCGCGCGTCTGGACGATGCGCCGGATATTGCCCGAAGGGGCAGTGAGGTGAGGCGCCGCTCCATTCCCCGGCGACAGGCAGCGCTCGTTGAGCGCCCGCGCCTCCGGACCGTCGAGGCCAGTGTGCATACGCGAACCCGGCCTCCCGCCGGGTCCAGCCACGAGCGGCAGGCGTCCGTCCGGCGGATTTACGATGACGGACGACCGCATTTCGCCGCGGATCACGACGAAGGTCGAAAACTCGAACGAGTCAGTGCCTTCGATCGGATCGATAGCGTCGTGCCGCGCCCATTCGGCCTTGGCGAGCGCCTCGATATCCTGTGGAGCTATCGGCAGGGCCTTGGCGCTTGCGGGCCGTTCCAGCGGCGTTAGCCAGCGGCTGATCCACACGCCCTGCAGGTCGGGTCTTCCATCTGGCGTACGCGGTGGCTGATAGGACTGCGCGTGTGCAGGCGTCGCGTTGAGCGCCAGAGCGATGAGAGCGGCGAACAGCTTCACGGCTTGCCCTTCCCTTTTGTCGCGCGCGCCTCGACCACGCGTGCGCCGCGCAGGATGCCGGCGAGGCCGTAGTTGGCTTCGTGGCAGGCCCATTCGAACATTTGATCGTCCGTGCGCTTGAGCAGGGACTCGCCCGTCCAGGCGCGCGTGTAGAGGGAGGCGTCCTCCACCGTGTAGCGATAGGAAATCTCGTCGGCGCTGATGCGCGTGAAACGCTCGGTGATCCGCGTCGCCGGCGAAATGGGAAAGGCCTGCATCGGCGCAATGCGAAAGCCATCCGTAGCGAGGAAGCCGGTGGTTTCGACGACCAGAGTGTCGCCTTCCCAGCGGCCCGACGAGGAGCCGCCGCGGGGAATCAGAGGGCCGGTGCGGCCATCGAGCGGGATGATGCGCAGCTGGTTGAATGATTCGGTGTGGAACAGCGCGGTGTCGCGTGTCTGCACGATCCGGCGCACATTGCTGGCGGGAATGGAAAGGAAGGGCGCATAGCCGCTGCCTGCCATCAGGCAACGTTCGTTGAGACCGCGCTGTTCGGGTCCTTCGTCTCCGGCAACCGGCCGGAACACCGCGCGGCGGGCGCGGCCGTCTTCGGTGAGCGGCAGCTTGCCATCGGCGGGATCGACCACGAGGGACGAGCGCGCCTCCCCGTCTATCACCAGCGGACCGGCAAGGTCCCACGCATAGTCTGGTCCCAGGGGATCGGTGGATCTGAGGCGCGCCAGCACCGAGGCGTGAAGCTTCGCCCCCTCCTCCTTCGTAAGCACGAGCGTCTTCCATTCGGCAGAGCGCTCGAGCGGTGTGGTCCAGCGGGTGGCCCACACGCCCTGAAAGTCGGGATGGCCGTAAGTGTCACGCGGCGGCTGGTAGGGCGCCTGCGCATAGGCGGCTTGAGCGAGAGCGAGGCAGGCTGCCAGAGCGAGGCCTCGCATGGGCATCAGCCTATCACCCGCGACAGCCAGTGCAGCACATTGAGGGCGAATTGCCGATCGTCCGTGCCGGGCAGGTTCATTCCGAACTTGAAGTCCTGCTGGCCCGAGCCGGGTGGAAACTTGACCGCCTGGGCGGAGAACATCCCGGCCTCGCCGAGCACGACGATGCGTCCCTTGCCGAACGGCATGGCCAGGCCCTGCACGCGGCCAGCGACAGAGGGCGGTCCGCCAGCGATGACCTCGTTCCTGGCGATCGCTTCGCCGACCTGGTTGAGCTGGGCGACGGTCACAGCCTCGCGCGCCGTGGCGCCGAAGCGCAGCAGCGGGCTTGCGCCCTGCGGCAGGCCGAGCGACTGGCCAGTGAAGGTCTTGACGAGGTTCACTCTCTCCGAGGCATTGCGGCCTTCGAGGATCGGATGTTCGCCGAGCAGGCCGTTGGCCCGCGAATAGGTGAGCTGGGTGGTGATTCTGCCGGGAACCTCGCTGTCATACGCCCGGCCCTTCCCCATCGAGACGCCGAAACGGAGGCCAAGCGATTCCATCGCAGCGCCGAAGGGCTCATGGTCGGCGGTGAGAAGAAGAGACCCGCCGGCTTTCACCCAGTCGCGTAGCGCGTCGGCTTCGGCGCCAGCGAATGTCCCTTCCGCGTTGACGACGACGAAGATGTCGACGCCCTTGAAGGTCTCGGCGGAGAGTTTCGACGTGGAAGCGCGGACGCGATACCCGTCGGCGCGCAGGAGCTCGGCAAACGGGCGGTAGTTGCCGGTCGCGGTGTGGAAGTTCTGGTGCGCCTCGTCGATCGCGACCACCGGTCCGCCGGAGGCATAGGCGGGACTTGCCACCGCAGGTTTGAAGTCCGGATCGACGACCTGCTGCTGGGCGGTCGCGACCTGCGCAAGCAGGCTGCAGAAAACCAGAGCGATGGTCCAGTGCGCAAACATGGCGAAGTCCCCAACGCGCGCCGCAAGGCGGGCGCGGGAAAGTTACCACCCTCCCGCGGACGGCGGTAGCGGATGATCGGGCGATACGCAGCGGGTCGAGGAGCGCCCAAACGAAAACCGCCGCTCTTTCGAGCGGCGGTTGCGTTATCTTGCGTATGCAGTCCGTCCGATCAGGTCGGAGCGGCGGTTGCGCAGGCGTCTGCCTTGCCGCCTTCGGACCCGTCCGAACCGTCGCGCGGAGCGCCGGTCCCCGACGAACCGACGAACAGCTTGCAGCCGTTCGGGAAGGTCACATCACGGCCGTTGGCCTTGCAGGTTTTCTTCTTGGTCTTCGGGTGCGTGTCGCACAACGCGTCTTTCGACTGGTAGCCGCGGACCACGACCTCGGTGTTGATCTTCAGCGAGTTGCGGGTGATGCCGGTGCGCAGCAGCGTGTTCGGCGTGCCGCCCTCGATCGCCCAGTTGAAGATCGTGCCCTTCTTCTCTTTGCCCTTGCCGTCCGTGTCCGGAACGTTGATGTGGATCCAGGTGTGCGGGTTCACCCACTCGACCGTCACGACCTTGCCCTTCAGCAGGACCGGCGCGTCAGCGTCGAATTCCGCGGCGAAGGCGTGGTGGGCGTAGGCCGCCGTTCCGGCGCCGAGGGTCGTGAGAGCAGCCAGAGCCACCCCAGCAACCACGAGACGGGTCTTGTTCATCTACTTCCTCTCCTGAGCCGGCGGCGCTAACCGCCAGGATTTTATTGCTGCGGGTCCGGTGAACGGCCCTTCGAAACTTGAACCCTTTTAAACCGGGGGTTCCCCGGCCTCAAGGGATGAACTGCCACACCGGCTGAGTCTTTATCTGTTCAGGTTCAAGCCGTTAACAGCGCCAAGAACCCAGATTCAGCCCGTGTTTTGGTCGCGCGCCCAACCCGGGGAACCGCGCGTGTGGTCCGAAGTCACAACTAGTTCAACGAGCGCGTCATGCGAGACCGTCGGCGCTGACCGGAATTTCTGCAGGTCAGCGCCGAGCGGCCTAGCGGTGTTAGTTGCCTTCCTTGGCGCGTTCAGCGGCTTCGCGTTTGGCGCGCTCGGCTGCAGGCCCCGGCAGCGGGGTCTTGCGCAGGTGGCCGTACATCAGCTCCTCGACGAACTCGACGCACTTGAACTGCTGCAGCTGCGCGTCTTCGCCGGTGCGCTTGTAGAGGTTGAACGCGATCGTCCACGGCTTGGTGTAGGTCTCTTCGTCCGTGATCGTCGCTTCGTAGCGCATCGTGTAGTCGGAGGTCGGCGTCCAGCGCTCGACGACTTTCGTCGTGGAGCCGTGGACGTTGCCCGAGCGGTCGAGCCAGGCGTCGGGCAGAAGGCCCGTCACTTCGATCACGAACGTGTCGCCATCCCACTTGCCGAAGGACTGGCCCATCCACGAATCGACCGGAGCTTCGCCCGGGTCGGCCAGGAACACGTTGCGGACAGCGCCGGCGTATTCGTAGGCGAAGAACACCGCCTTGTCCGAGTGGAAGATCTGGAACGGCTTGTCCATGTAGTTGGCGCGCGGAATGCCCGGCAGGTAGCACTTCACTTCCGGGTCGTTTTCCACGGCCTTGGCGCGGTTCTCGTCGCGGATCGCAACCGTGTCCGCATTGTAGGGGATCTTGCCGTCGCCCTGGACGATGCCGATGCCGGCCGGCACGGCGCCGACGGCGCCCAGCGCCACGACTTCAGCGGCGGGAACCGGAACGTACGGGCCAGGACGAAGCTGCAGCGCGGCCTGGGCCGGATGCGCCTCGATGTTGTAGTTGGCGGTGTTCAGAACCTGCCACACGCCGTTCAGATCCGGATGTGCGCCATCCGGTCCGCGCGGCGCCTTGTACGGCGCAGCAGCGCCTGGCGTGGCCGCAGCGGTCTGATCGCCCGCAGCCGGTCCTGTCGGCGACTGACACGCAGCCAAAGCTGCAGCCATCGCAATAGTCGATACGAGCTTCTTCATGACTCCTCCCCGTACGCCCAACCACCTTGATCCAACGGCCTCGCGGACGACTGTCCATCTCCATCTCCACAAACTGCTGTGGGTGGCTTTGCGAGGTTTTAGTGCGTCGGGCTAACGCTGCGGGCAACATACCCACCTTCATGCCGAGCGCAATACTAGTGCGGGACGATGGGACAGAGTCGCCCAACCGACCAAAGCGCCACCGGTTGCAGCCGCAACAATGGCAATTCCCGCCACCATGAGAACAGGCAAAAAATCAAAGCGCCACTGGGCTTCGAACACCAGAATCACGATCGGGTGAGCCGCCGCGATACCCATAATGGCGCCGAGCGTTGACGCAGCGAATGCCGCGAGTGCGAACTCGAACGCATAGAGACCGAGAATGGCCGGGCGCGATCCGCCGAACACTTTCAGGAGAGCGGACTCGCGCCTGCGACGGCGCGCAGCGGCGGCGAACGCGCCGAACAGGACGAGCACGCCAGCGGTGGTGACGACGCCTGCGAGCGCGCTGACGGCGAGGGATACCTGCGCGAAGAGATCGGCGGCTGTCTCCAGCGTGGCGCGAAGCTGGAAGGCGAGCACGCCAGGCCAGCGGTCGGCGACGGCGCGGATGACTTCAGGCTCCTTGTCCGGTGGCACGATGACGATGGCGGTGTGGAACGGACGCGCCGCTTCGAGCGTGCCCGGAGAGAGGATGAACGCCATGTTGGGGCCGAAGCCGCCCCAGTCGACTTTGCGGATGGAGGCGACCTCACCCTCGATCTCGCGGCCGAACACAAGGAAGCCGACCTTGTCGCCGATGCGCAGCTTCAGGCCGGTCGCCGCGCCCTCTTCCACCGAGACGAGCAGCGGGCCGGAATAATCCGCCGGCCACCATTTGCCCTGGCGGACATTCACTTCGGGCGGCTTGGCGCCGAGCACCGTCATCGCCGTCTCGCCGCGCGTCACCCAGCGCTCTTCCGGCGAGACCTTGTTCTCGTCCAGCGGCTCGCCCTTGAGCGTGGTGACGCGGCCGAGGATCAGGGGCGCGCGCTGGTAGGTCTTGGATTGCTTGAGGTCGACGCCGTACTGGCTCATCAGCGCATCGAACTGCGCGATATCCTCGTGCGGGATTTGGCGGAAGATGATCGAAGGCGCGTTGGCCGGCGCGGTGTCGCGGAGCTGGCTCAGCAGGTTGGTCTGGACGACGGCGACCAGCGTCATGAGCGCAAGGCCAAGGCCGAGCGCGGGGGCTACGACCGGCGCGAGCGATCCAGGCCCGCCGAGATTGGCGAGGGCAAGGCGCAGATAGCCGCGCGCGCGTTTGGAGGCCATTCGCGCGAGAAGCTTCACCACGAAGGCCGCGCCGACGAGGATGAGGTAGGCGACGCCGGCGCCGGCGAGAAGGCCGAGGGTCATCAGCGGCTCGACGGAGCCGGTAGTCGAGACGATGACTAGCGCGAGGCCCGCGGCCGCGGCGATCCCGCGTTCCAGCGCGGGCGACTTGCCGAGCGCCTCCCCGCCCTCGCGGCGGAACAGAGCGGCGGGCGGTGTTGCACGGGCGCGGCCGAGCGGGATGGCGGCGAACATCACGGCGGCCAGCATCGCCAGTACGAACGCTTTCAGCAGCGGCCAGGGATAGAGCGACAAGTCGGTCGGCAGCGGGATGATGTTGCCGGTAAGCGTCTTGAGCAGCCAGGGCGAGGCCGCGCCGAGCACCACGCCGACAAACGCTCCGAGGCCCGCAAGGACGCCGAGCTGCGCGGCGTAGGCGGCGCGGATCGTGCCGGCGTCGGCGCCCAGCGCCTTCAGCACCGCAATGGAGTCGATGCGGGATTCGAGGAAGGACGATGTCGCCTGTGATACGCCAACGCCACCCGCCACCAGCGCAGCGATGCCGATGACCGACATGAAGGTGTTGAGCATGTCGAGCAGCATGCGCAGGCCGTCGACCGCATCGTCCGGCGAGCGATAGCGGAGGCCCGATTCCCCCCAGGTATCCGTGACGTCCTTCTCGAACGTCTCGCGGTATTCGGGCTTGAGCAGGATGCGATAGGCGGTGCGGAACAGACGGCCGGGAGCGAGTTGGCCGGTTTCGCGCAGGGCTTCGATGGAGATGACGACGCGCGGCTCGAATGCGCCGGGCACGCCGATGCGGTCCGGCTCGCGCAGCAGAAGGGCGCGCAGCTCGACCTCGAAATCACCGAGCGTCAGGCGGTCGCCGAGTTTAACATTGAGGTTGGTGAGCAGGCTTTCGCTGGCGGCGATTCCCCAGACGCCATCCTTCCTGGCAAGAATATCGGCTTGAGGCGGCGCATCGGGATTGAATTCGAACTTGCCGATCAGCGGAAATTTCTCGTCGATGCCGCGCACGTCGATCTGGCGGACGGCGTCGCCATTGCGCGCCATCAGGTCGACCTGCGCCGCCTCGGTCATCGTCCCGCGATCGGCCATCCAGACGCGTTCTTCTGCGGTGGCTTCACGCTGGGAGATCGAAATCGCCGCGTCGCCGCCGAGCAGTTGCTGCGACTGGATGTCTAAGCCGCGCCCGAACGAGGCGGTGATCGATCCCGCCGCTGCGATCGCCCATGCGCCGAGCGTCAAGCAGGCCATGTAGATCCAGAAACCGGCAAGTCCGCCCGCCAATTCACGCCTCGCAATACGCAGCCAGGCGCGGTTCGCGCTCATTTCACGATCTTCCCGTCGCTCATCTCGACGATACGGTCGGCGCGCTTGGCGATCTCGGCATCGTGCGTGACGACGACCAGCGTCGCATTGCGCTCGCGGGCAATGGCGAACAGCATGTCGGCGACCATGTTGCCGGAGGCGCGGTCGAGATTGCCGGTCGGTTCGTCGGCAAAGACGATGGCCGGATTGCTGGCCAGCGCGCGGGCGACGGCGACGCGCTGGCGTTCGCCACCGGAAAGCTGCCCGGGGAAGTGATCGAGGCGGGGACCAAGGCCAACCGCCTCGAGGCCGGCCTTCGCAAGCCGGTCGACATCGGCGACGCCAGCGATTTCGAGCGGCGCGCGGACATTGTCGTATGCCGTCATCGTGCCGAGCAGGTGGAAGGACTGGAAGACGAGGCTCACCCGCCCACGCCTCAATCGCGCCAGCGCATCCTCGCTCTTGCCGATCAGGCTCTCGCCCAGAAGTTTCACTTCGCCTTGCGAGGCGCGCTCGATACCGGTCGAAACCGCGATGAGCGACGACTTGCCGGAACCCGACGGGCCGACGACTGCAACACTCTCACCCGGCATCGCCCTGAAGGAGACCCCTTTCAGGATCTCGACCGGGCCGGAGGCGGCAGGCAGCGTGAGAAAAACGTCATCAAGCGTGAGTGCGGCGTCCAAGAATTGACCTCTTCTCGCGGAACTGTCGCCGCATGTCTTGCGCTATACCGCGCAAGCGAGCTTGGATAGCGGCCTAGCGCCTCAAACGGCAAGACAGGAGACCGGATGCGCAGACTAGTCCTCCCCATCGCTGGCATGGTTTTCATCATCCTTTCCGCATGCGGAGAGAAGACGCCTGAAACCATCGGCGGACCCGTTGCCATGGAGACCGTGGAAGGCGATCCATCGGCCGGCATGACCCAGGATGCTCCCGTCATCGTGATGCTCGGCGACAGCCTGACCGCCGGCTTTGAGCTGCCCGCGGGCAGCGCTCTGCCCGCCGCCCTGCAGCGCGATTTCGATGCGCGTGGGGTCAAGGCGCGGTTCGTCAACGCGGGCGTCTCGGGCGACACCACGGCGGATGGTCTCAATCGATATGACTGGAGCGTCAAAGGCACAGGCGCGAACATGCTGGTGGTGGCGCTGGGCGCGAACGACTTCCTGCAGAACCTTCCGCCGGAAACGCCAAGGAAGAACCTCGCGGCGATCCTGACGCGGGCGAAGTCCGAGGACCTGCCGGCGGTGCTGATCGGCGTCGCCCTGCCCGGCGACAGCCAGGACGAGCGCGAGAAGGCCTACGTCGCAATCTATCCGGATCTCGCCGCCGAATTCGGCGTGCCCTACTATCCCAACATGCTGGGCGCCATCGCCGGACAGCCGAGCCTGCTGCAGCAGGACGGCCTTCATCCGACCTCGGAAGGCGTCGAGGCGATGGCGGCGGATATCACCGATTTCCTCGCGCCGCTGGCCAAAGACCTGAGCTGAAGGATTTCGGCGAGCACGTCGTTCGGCAGCAGCAGTCCGCGCGCGCCCGGAACGAGACGCGCGGGACGCGGGAAGCTCGGCGGCGCCAGCTCCATCGCCGCCAGCATGGTCGCGAAGAAGGAATTGCTGTTTCTGCCGAAGCCGAGGAAGGGATAAGGCAGGCCCGCGCCGCCTTCGGGGCCTTCGCTCAGCGCGTTGATCCGCCTCAGAGCTTCAAGCGCTGGCGCCAGCAGCGCGGTCACGTCGGCCTCGGACAGTCTGTCAGCGAGGACACGCATCGCGCCTTGCGCGATGGCGGCGGCGACCGCGCGCGAACCCGGCGCCGTTCCATGCATCGGCATGAAGGTGCGCGGATGGGTGAGCGTGTCGTAGCCGCGCAGGCGGTCGGTGCGCAGATAGCCGATCGGCTTGTGTCGCCAGCGCTGGTTCGCCTTGTCGTACCAGGATGCGAGGCCGTTGATCTGGCGAATGGCTTGTCCCTTTGGATCAGCGACCACGATCATGCGGTGCGCCGCGAGGTTCGATCCCCACGGGATGCGCAGTTCCCCTGCAGCGATGATCCATCCAGTCATGGAGCAAACATGGTCCGGCCGGGCACCGGAAGAAAGAGGGACGCTGTCTTCTAGGTCGGATCGTCCTGTGGGTGCTGGATGCGGGATGTCTCGCGCGAGCGATAGGCCTTGGCCTGGCTCTTCACGATGTCGACCAGGTTGCCGAGGGCGAGGTTCATGTCGACGAGATGAAGGCCCCAGGCGGGCTGTACCTTGCCGTCGACGACGACATCGCCCGGGATCGTATCCGTCCGCTTGTCGGCGGTATCGGCATTGATCGTTATGGCGAGATAGCTGAACGGCCCCTTGCTGACGCACTTCGCCGACAGCAGGCCGGGCAAGGACACGAAGGGCGTGTTGATAGTGGGATTGTCTGTCGTCCACGGCCCCGGAGGCGCCATCGACTCGACCACTTTGCTTGTCGGCAGCATCGCCTTGAGGGCGCCGGCCGAGCCATCGAGGTCGGCGGGATTCACGCAGGCCGCATGCATGCCCTGCTCTGGCGCCGTACCGAACAGGGAGTCTTCCGACGGCGGCGCATCGGCGCGGAACGAGACATAGGAGATGGCGCAGTTGATGTCCTCGTTGGAGACGCAGAGCCCGATCTCCTTGAACGAACCGCCGCCATCGTGCGCCGTGCCCATCGAGAGATTGGTTCCGATCAGCAGCGCCGAGACGATCCGGTCCTGCACCGGCTTGCCGTCGATCTCGCCGGCGATGAGGCGCGTGAGAAGCCCCGCGCCCTGGCTGTGCCCGATCAGCACGACGCCGCGGCCATTGTTGTCATTGGCGAGATAGCGGTCCCACGCCGCCTTCACGTCGGCATAGGCCATTTCCCGATTCGTGGCCGGAGCCTCGCCGGCCAGCAACTGGCGCAACGCCGGCAGAGTGACCTGCCGGTACATCGGCGCATAGAGCTTGCAGGCTGTGCCGAACGACGCGAACTGCTGGCGCACGACTTCCATCTCCTCCGGTCCGGCCACCAGGTCGGAGTTCGGCGTCGTATCCAGCGAGACGGTCGGATAGACGTAGAAGCAGTCGATCGGAGCGTTGGGATCGGCAACGCTTGCGATGACCGACTTCACCAGCTTGCCGTCTGGTGTGACGGCGGTCACACTAAGATCCTGCTCGCAGGCATCCTTCTTGTCGGGGCGGCACAGCCAAGCGTCGGCCAATGCATAGTCAACCGGCGTAACTGGTTCGACGGCCGGTGCATTTTCGTCGGTGGACAGTGTGGATTGGGGTGGAGCAGCGGCGGAGTCCTGCGGCTTCTCTCCGCCACAGGCGGCGAGCAAGGCGAGCGCCACAATCGCGGGCGTCCATCTCATCGGCGTCACTCCCCATGGGCGCGGTTCATTGCCGCCGTTCTCCAAGAATGTGGCGCCGGAGCCATCCCGGTCAAATTTTCTCGACGGGGCGGGCATCCGCACGCGTTTAACAGCGCAAACACAAGCGCGCGATCTGCCCGACTGGCCAGCTTTGCAAGCCGCCGCCGCTGGGGCAGGTTGCGCCGCAAATCGGGTGCAGTTGCGAACCACGCAGCGCGCCGCCGGGAGGAAGACATGACGAGATTACAGGCTGCGGCCCTGGGCTGCGTGTCACTGCTGGTTCTGGCCTCCTGCCAGACGCCCGAGAGCACCGAACCAGCAACGCCCGTCGCCGCCGCGACGTCCGCACTTGCCGCGCCGGCCGCCCCGCCCGTCTCGCCGTCAACCTCTCCCAACACGCCGACCCCGCAACCGGTCGCCTCCGCCACCGGCCCGCATCCGGGCGAGGCGGTCTACAAGGCCAGCTGCGCCACCTGCCACGACAACCCGGAAGCCACGCGCTCGCCCTCCCGCGACAACCTCAAGGGCATGAGCTTCCAGTTCGTCAACTACTCCCTCACCCAGGGCAAGATGAAGGACATGGCCGCCGGGCTTACGGCCGTGCAGCGCGCCGACGTGGTGAGCTATGTCACCGGCCGCGACACATCCAAGACGGTCGACTGGGCGCCCGGTATGATGTGTACGGGCGCCCGCGCCGCCGTCGACCTTGAGGGTCCCGACGCCGCCACCTCGACGCATTTCGGATTCGACTCCAGCAACACACGCAGGCTGAGCGCCAAGCAGGCCGGCCTCACCACCGCGCAGATGTCCAATATGGAGCTGAGCTGGTCGATCGCCTTCCCAGACGCGACCATCATGCGCTCGCAGGGCGCGATCGTCGGCAAGAACCTGTTCTACCCGGTCACCGACGCCGGCAAGCTCTACGCCTTCGATCTGGAAGATAAGTCGAAGCCTTGCGTGCAGTGGGTCTACACCGCACCGGGAGGCGCGCCGCTGCGCACCAGCATTGCCTACGGCGTCCTCGGCGACGGCACACCACTGCTGGTCTTCTCCGGCCTCGACTCGACCGTTCACGCCGTCGATCCGCGCACCGGCAAGGCGCTGTGGACCAAGCCAGTCGGCACCTACTCCCACTCCATGACCACGGGCACGCCGAGCGTCCTAAAGGACCGCGTTATCGTTCCCGTCGCGCAGTTCGAGATCTCCGTCGCCGCCGACAACAACCATGATTGCTGCACCAATCACGGTTATGTCCTGTCGCTCGATCCAAAGACCGGTGCGCAACAATGGCGCTATGACACGATGGAAGACGCCAAGCCGTTGCGCGACCGCGGCGATGGCAAGCAACTTAAGGGCCCGTCGGGCGCGCCGGTGTGGAATTCGCCCCTCGTCGACGAGAAGCGCGGCCTTGTCTTCTTCGCGACGGGCGAGAGCAATTCGCCGCCAGCGCACAAGAACACCAACGCGGTGGTCGCCATCGACCTCAAGACCGGCAAGGAAAAGTGGAGCTTCCACGCCACGAAGGACGACATCTTCAACTCGGGCTGCGGTCTCAACCCGCAACCGACGCGGCTCAACTGCGTGAAGGCGCCCGAGACGGTCTATCGCGATGTCGACTTCGGCGCCTCGGTCATCCTGGGCAAGCAGAGCGGCGGCAAGGAACTGCTCTATGCCGGCCAGAAGTCCGGCTCGGTCTGGGCGTTCGAACCCGATACCGGCAAGGTCGTCTGGCGCAAGGCGCTCGGCACGGGCGGCGCGCTCGGCGGCATCCACTGGGGCATCGCCTTCGACAACGACACCGTCTACGCACCGATCACCAATGTCGGCCGCGCGATCCCGGGCGAGTGGGACGGCGACCCCTCGATCAAGCCGGGGCTGTACGCGCTCAGCGCCAAGACCGGCGCGATCAAGTGGCAGTTCAATCCTGAGCCGCCCGCCGGAACGCCTGCGCCGGCCCCGGGTACGCGCGGTGGCTGGCGCGGCAATGTCTTCTCGACCGCGCCCGCTGTCATTGACGGTGCGGTAGTCGCCGCCGCCCTCGACGGCACGATCTACGTCGTTGATTCGAAGACCGGCAAGCTGCTGTGGTCCTACCAGACCGCCAAGGAGTACGACGGCGTCAACGGCGTGAAGGGCAAGGGCGGCGCGATCGATTCCAACTCGATCACCGCCGCAAACGGCCTGCTGCTGGTCAACTCCGGCTACGGCATGTTCGGCCAGGCCGGCGGCAACATGCTGCTGGCGTTCAAGCCGAAAACCTGACTATCGAAAAGCCTCGGGGTTTGAGGAAATTGGACTATATAGGTTCTGATCACATCTATATTTATGAACCTATATAGCATTTTTAATGGACTTTTCATGCTATATACGGCATAGATTGGGCTGAGTAATCCGGCCCAGATCAACATGCCCACATCCAGCCTTGCCCGTCGAAGCCTTGAGCAGCGCCTCGGCGCTCTGCGCCATAACCCGAACCTCGCCCGTCCTCCTCAAGGTTGGATCAAGGCCATTCGCGAAGCGCTGGGCATGACGACCTCGCAACTCGCTGTCCGTCTGGGTATCTCCCAGTCCCGCGCCTCGAGGATCCAGAGAGATGAAGCGGCGGAAGCCATCACGCTTCACAAATTGCGCGACGTAG
This sequence comes from Hyphomonadaceae bacterium, assembly GCA_030697555.1. Lineage (GTDB taxonomy): Bacteria > Pseudomonadota > Alphaproteobacteria > Caulobacterales > Hyphomonadaceae > UBA7672. The sequence goes on along the minus strand of JAUYPV010000161.1, from coordinate 16,318 downwards.
CCGAGGCGCTCGACTGCACGCTGGTATACGCACTCATACCCAACAGGCCACTGGACGAGGTGCTGCTAAAGCGCGCCCGAGAGATTGCCGAAAAGGCGCTCGTTCGCGTCGATCACACGATGGCGCTGGAAAACCAGTCACTCACCGCCGACCGCCTCACCGCCGAACGTCAGCGCCTGATCGAAAGCTTGCTGGCAGGCCCTCCGAAACAACTTTGGGAAAAGCAGTGACGGCGCCTGACAGCGATCAACCCGATGATGCCGCAACCCTGCTCACACGAGAGGAACGTGCGGACCTCATCCCTGCCTACATCACACTGAAGCAGGAGCTGAACGAAGCTGAGCAGATCGGAATCGCGGATGCCGATCGCTGGGCCTTCCAGCGCAGGCGCGATGTACTTTCGGAATCACTGCTGCTGGACTTGCATCGCCGGATGTTCGGCGCCGTGTGGCGCTGGGCAGGAAAATTTCGCCAGTCCCCTCGCAATATCGGAGTCGACTACTGGACCATCTCCATAGAATTGCGACAGCTCCTCGACGACGTTCGCGCCTGGATCGCCGACAATGTCTATCCACCGGACGAGATCGCAATCAGGTTTCATCACCGGCTTGTCCTGATCCACCCATTTCCGAACGGAAACGGCCGGCATGCACGTCTTGCAGCCGATCTTCTCGTCACGTTGCTAGGAAACGAACGCTTCACCTGGGGGCGCTCGAATCTGGCGAGTGCCGGCGAAGCTCGAAAACAGTATGTCGCTGCCCTTCGGCTGGCGGATCAGCATGACATAGGACCCCTTCTCGCCTTCGCCCGTTCCTGATCTTCTTCGGCAAGGACACCTCACCCACCGCCCTGCCGCTACGTCACTAGTTGACCCGAGCGTCAGGGCGGGAGGATGCTCCTGTCGTAGCGATAATGCGCCGCGCACGAACGCGGCGCTTCGCGGGAGGATTGCCAATGTCCAGACTTCGCATTCTTGCGTCGGCGCTCGCACTGAGCGCCGCCCTGCTCAGCTCGTGCTCGACGGCGAGCGAGGAGACAACGCCGACCGCCGCCGCAACGCCAGCAGGCCCGCACCCAGGCGAGGCGGTCTACAAGCAATACTGCGCTTCCTGCCACGATATTCCCGAGGCGACGAAGTCGCCGACACGCGAGACGCTGGCGCGTATGACATCCGGCCAGATCATCAATGCGCTGATCACCGGCAAGATGATCGCGCAGGCCGGGCCGCTGTCCTCGCAGCAGGTTTCCTATGTGTCCGACTATCTTTCGGACGCCGCGGCCGTCGACGATACATGGCTCGCCGCCATGCGCTGCCCGGCCAACCGCCGCACGCCGAAACTCAACGCCCAGCCAACGGTCTCGACCTTCGGCTTCGACATCCGCAACCGGCGGAATCTTTCCTACGCGCAGGCCGGACTCACGGCGGCCGACTTCTCCAATCTCGAAGTCGCCTGGGTGGTCGGTTTTCCGGACGCGGTGACGATGCGCAGCCAGGCCGCGGTCGTCGGCAATTCGATCTTCCTGCCGGTCGGCGAGAGCAAGAACCGCGTCTTCGCGTTCGATATATCCGACAAGGCCAAGCCTTGCATCCAGTGGGTCTGGGAAGGCGAGCGCACCATCCGCACCAGCGCCGGCTATGGCGTCCGCAAGGACGGCAAGAAGGTGGTCATGGTCGGTGACATGGGCGCCTACATCCACATGATCGACGCGACGAACGGCAAGGAACTCTGGGCCTCGCACATGGGCCTGTTCCCCGGCTCCATCTCGACGGCGACGCCGGTGCTGGTCGGCGACAAGGTGATCGCACCGTCCTCGCAGTACGAAATCATGATGGCGGCGCAGCCCAACTATGAATGTTGCAAGACCCATGGCGGCGTCGTCGCGCTCGATGCGATGACCGGCAAGCGCGTGTGGGAAGGCCACACCATGGAGAACGCCAAACCGATCCGCGACCGCGGCGACGGCAAGATGCTGTGGGGCCCCGCCGGCGCGCCGGTCTGGAACTCGCCCTCGATCGACCTCAAGCGCAACCGTCTCTATGTCGGCACGGGCGAGGCCAACTCCGAAACCGCACACAAGAACACCGACGCGCTGATGGCGTTCGACCTGGCGGATGGCTCGATCAAGTGGGCGCACCAGGCCACGGAGAACGACGTCTTCAACGTCGGCTGCGGCCCCACCGGCGGCGGCCTCAACTGCTCGAAGAACACGGTCTTCCGCGATGTCGACTTCGGCGCCTCCACCATCCTCGCCACGCAGCCCAACGGCAACGAGATCGTCGTCGCGGGCCAGAAGTCGGGCACGGTCTGGGCGATGAACCCGGACACCGGCGCGGTCGTGTGGAAGACCCACATCGGCACCGGCGGCCCGAACGGCGGCATCCATTGGGGCATCGCGGTCGACGACACGCACGTCTACGCGCCGATCTCTTATCCCGGCCGCTCCATCCCCGGACAGGACGTCGACCCCGCCCTCAAGCCCGGCCTCTACGCCGTGAACCTGGCCGACGGCTCGATCGACTGGAAGTTCGAGGTGAAGCCGGACTGCACTGATGCTCGCAAGAAGTTCGTGCCGCGCTGCAACGCCTTGTTTGGCCTCTCGGGCGCCCCGACCGTCGTTGGCGACCACATCATTACCGGCGGCCTCGACGGGCGCCTGTACGTAGTCGAGCGCAAGACCGGCAAACTGGTCTGGCAATACGACACGGCGCAGGACTACACGACGGTGAACGGCGTCACGGCCAACGGCGCCTCGATCGACAACGCATCGATCATCGCGGTCAACGGCCTGCTGATCATGAACTCGGGCTACGGCCTGTTCGGCCAGGGCGCGGGCAACGTGATGATCGCGTTCAAGCCGAAGAAGTAGCCGCTAACGGCACGACGCAGCGCCACGCAGCACGTCCACCGCCGCGCGGCCGGCGTCTCCGCCGACCTCCGCATAGAGTCGCCCCGCCTCGGCCAGCGGCGCGCAGGCGCGCGCGGGCTGACCGTTGGCGATGAAGCCTTCGCCCAGCACGCGCAAGGCGTTGGCGTTGTAGCTGCGATAGCTCCGCAAGCCCGAAGCGCTCGACGCTTCCACCACCTGCTTCACAAGCTGCTCTGCCTCGTCAGTGTCCTTGCGCTTCAGCGCCGCGTACGCCTCGAAGAGCCATATCTCGGTCTGCCCGCGCGACCCGGCCGCCAGCATCGCTTCGGCGGCGGCGAACTCCGCAGACGCCGTCCGATCGTCGCCCAAGCCGGCGGCAAGCAATCCGGCATAGGCCTTGGGCATCACGCCGCCGCTACTGTCCAGCCGCCGCGCAAGCGACCGGCAGTAAGGCTCTGCAGCGGCGGCCTGCCCGCTGAAAATGCCTGACGTGCAGACCGATTCGATCATCGGCGTGGGAAGGAAGTCGCCGCTCCGTCCCCGCTCGTCCAGATTGGCGACTCCCTCCGAAAAGGCTTTCGACCAGTCGCCTGAAGCGGCCATCGCACGCACGGCCGTCACCTCGGTCATGCTGGACACACGCTCGGTCCCGGTAAGGCGAGAGCGCACGTCCATGGCGCGCTGCGCCAACACCGGCGTCTGGCGCAGGTCATCGCGGTTCAGGGTGAGCACCGAATTGAGCCACTCGATCGAGTATTCGACGATATCGTTCCCCGTGCGGCGATGGAGCTCCCGCATCTCGTCAAGCGTCGCCTGCGCAGCGGCGTCCTGCTGCAGCATATCGCCTTCCGCCAGCCCGCGATGCGCCAGCACCCATCCGCGCATCCTGTCGCTGAGACCTGGCCGGGCGAGCGTATCCTTGGCAAGCTGCAGCGCCTCGGGCGCGCCGCGCAGGAGAGCCGTGTCGAGGACCAGGCCCTGGAAAGCGTTAAGTGAATCCGGCGCGAGCAGAATCGCCTTGCGGCGCGCCGCCAGTCCGCGTCCCTGGTCGATCACCAGCGCAAGGGCGCCAATACGCGTATAGACCGCCGCAGCAGACTTCGCATCGCCCGACGTCTCGATCTCCTGGGCCAGCGCTTCCAACCCTTCGATCGCCTGCAAGGCATTGCCGGACGCCAGCGCAGCGAACGCTGACCGCTCTTCGGGCCGCGTTGATGCGCCCAGCTCCTTCGTTGCCGCCCCTATCTGGTCGATGTCGCGCTTGCTGGCCGTCTGGCCCACCTTTTCAGTCAGGCGCGCAACCACCGCATCGACATCAGGAGAGCCGGACGCCGGCCCCCTGACCAGGAAGACCGTCGCAACCGCCAACGCCACAACGGCGAGAGCGATCCACATCCCGTGCTTCGACCAGGCTTTCTGAAAACCTGCCGTTCCGGTCGGCGCAGGGGCGGTCGCCGCCAGCGTGGCTTGCGGCGCCACAGCGGCAACATCGCCCACCGGCGTCAGCCGATATCCCACCCGTGCGATCGTCTCGAGACCGAAGGCGCCATGCGCGTCCCCCAGCTTCCGCACCCGTGCGATACAGCGGCTGATGGCGTCCTCGCCGACCACCCGGCCGCTCCAGCACCGGGCAATCAGCTCATCCCGCGACACCACCTCGTTCCGGCGCTGAAACAGCGCGACCAGAACCTGCATTACGCGGGGCTCCAGCGTCTCGGAATCAGCCCCCGCCTCCACCTGCCGGAGCGATGGACGAATCGTCAGCCGCCCGACCGAAAAGTCGGCCTCCCGGGCCAGATCGACTGAAATCGGTTCAAAATCGGGGTTCATCGGCGATCCATCGGAGCCTGATCAGGCGCTCGTCCTGTCTCATCGGGGCGAAAAGGAGCGGTCTGTCCTGGCGATCCGGACCGGGTCGCTCTGAAGGACGACCGCCATGACCATTCCCCCAAACGACACCCTCCACGGGAACACTGGCCAGACATCCCAGGGCGAAGCGGACCGGATCCTGTCCAAGACCCCCGAACCTAACCCACGGAGAAGCCCAATGTCTCGTTTCATCAAATCCGCCCTCATCGCCCTCGCCGCCAGCCTGGCGCTTGCGCCAGCGGCGCTTGCGCCAGCGGCGCTTGCGGGCAAGCCGGTCACCGTCCGCATCAGTGTCGAATACAGCGACCTCGACATCACCCGCGCCGCCGGCGCCCAGACGCTGCTGCATCGCCTCGACCGCGCCGCGGACAGAGCCTGCGGCGGTCGTATCCACGGCAGGCCGCAGTCCTTCGCCGCCCGCTTCGACGCCTGCCGCGAGCAGGCGCTCGGCCGGGCGATCAGCGAACTCGACTCGCCGCTGGTGACCGCGCTGTTCGTCCGCAAGTACGAAACGATGCAGCTCGCTTCGCACTGATTGCCCTCACCTTCCCAGACATCAACCTTCGGAGACCGACATGAAATCCCTCCTCGCAACGCTTGCCCTCGCACTCGCCGCCACGGCTCTTGTTCCCGCAGCGCACGCCGACCCGGCGAGGGCCATTGTCCCAACCGCCGACCTCGATATGTCGGCGCCGGCCAGCGGCGGCGTCCTGCTCCAGCGCATCCGCGCAGCCGCCCGCTCCGTGTGTGTCGCGCCTGACCACGTCATGCGCACCACCACGGCCGGATGCACCCGCAAGCTGGTCGATGACACGGTGCGGAGCCTCGCCATCCCGACGCTCACCACCGCCTGGAAGGACAGCGGACCGGCGATCAATCGGCTCGCGTCGCGATGAACGGCAAGCGCGGCTGTTGACCCCTCTTCAGCCGCGCATGCCTGGCGGACGGACGCATGCCGCGTCCGTCCGCATCCTTTTTTTGATCCCGCTTGCCACCGCCCGCCAGCCGCCCTTAGAGACGTTGACGCAAGCGGAGGCGAACCATGTCCAACGGGAAAGACAAGCTGGTCCGCGACCAGCCGATGGAAATGCCCGCCGAGCAGGGCCCGCTTGCCGTCTATCATGGCGCGCAGCCGCCGGCGCCCAAATGGTTCGAGGATGCGGTCGCGGCCCACTACGATACCGGCTTCGTCGACTGCGAGGGCGCACGCATCCACTACCAGAGCTGGGGCGACAAATCGAAACCCGGCCTGCTGCTGGTCCACGGCAATGGCGCGCATGCCCACTGGTGGGACTTCGTCGCGCCCTACCTGACATCCGACTATCGCGTCGTCGCCATGACGTTCTCGGGCATGGGCGATTCGAGCTGGCGCGAGACCTACACCATGGACGTCTTCGCCCGCGAGCAGCTTGCCGTGTGCGAGGCGACCGGCCTGTTCCGCCATCACGAGAAGCCGATCATCGTCGCGCACTCCTTCGGCGGCTTCGTGACGATCCTGACCGGCGCCGAACATGGCGAGCGTTTTGCCGGCATCGTCATCGTCGACTCACCCGTGAACCCGCCCGATCGTCCGCGCCACGGTCCGCCAACCGTGCGCGGCGGCAAGGTCTATCCGACGCTGGAGGCCGCGCTTGCCCGCTTCCGCCTGGCGCCGCCGCAGCCTTGCGAGAACCACTACGCCATGGACTACATCGCCCGCTGGAGCCTCAAGAAGGCGCCGTTGCCGGATGGCCCAAATGGAGAAAAGATGGGAGATGGCTGGGTGTGGAAGTTTGATCCCTCGATCTGGCAGCGCTTCGTCGTCTCGCGCCCGCCGCAGGAGCTTCTCAAGGCCACACGCTGCCGCATCGCCCTGATGAAAGGCGACAAGTCGGCGCTCTGGGAAGAAGACGTCGAGGAATACATGCGCGACCTGCTGAACCGGCAGGTGCCGTTCATCGTCATCCCCGAAGCCCGCCACCATGTGATGCTGGACCAGCCGCTCGCCGTCGTAGCCGCGCTGCGCACACTCCTGCAGGAGTGGCGTCACTCGACGAGTGATCGGATAGTTACGATCCGCTAGGACTTGTTGGCCCGCGGCTTCGGTTCGGGCGCGTCCGGCCGCTGGATCGACATGAGCAGGCTGCCCGCAGCCATGAGTTCGGTATTGTCCAGCCCGCCATCCTTGTTCTTGTCGAACTCGGCGAATTTCGGCGCCAGCACTTCCCTAACCGTGCCTTTGGTCTCCGCGAGCTGGACCTTCTCGTCAAGGTTATCGTCGAGCATGCCCATGATCCGGTAGGGGCGGAACGGCGCGTTGGCGTCGCTCTGCTTGCCTGCAGGCATGTTGGCGACGGTCTCGTCGGCCCACTGATAATAGAAGGAGGTGTAGTGCATCTCCTCCCACGACTGGTCGCCCCAGAACACGATGGCGTCCGGATCGGGGTTGGCCGCATTGCGCACCGAGTTGTCGTAGACATAGGTCGACACCAGTTTCGATCCCGCCGGGATCTTCACCGGCTCGACGAAGTCATAGGTGCGCTGCCAGTTGAAGTCATAGCGCGGCAGGTTGATCAGCATCTGGCGCGAGCCGTCCGGCTTTACCAGTTCGAGGCTTCCCGCGATGCCGCGATAGTGCGTGTGCAGGAAGGCCGAATAGAGCACCGCGTCCTTGGTGAATTTCGAGTATGCGATCTCCGTGTGGCGGTCCGTGTTCGGCGGCAGCTCGATCGTGTTGTCCGTCGTCACCATGTGGCGCAGCACCAGCTCGGGCGTCTTGTCCTTCGGATAGAAGTAGAGACCCATCTTCGAGGTGTCGGCCGCGTCCTTGCCGTAGGGCGTGTAGTGCATCTGGAAGCCCATCGACCCGCCAGGGGGCAGGTAGATGCCCATCTTTTCCGGCACGTTGAAGCTCTCGCCGCCGACAGCGTACTCGCCGTAGCTGGCTTCCCACTGGCCCGCCGATCCCGGGCCGGTCCGCGGCGTACCGGAGATGAAGCCCGCAAGGATGTGGTGCACGCCGCGCCGGTCGCCCGGCATCAAGGTCGCCGCTTTCACCCAGCGCCCTTCGGTCAGCGGGTTGGCGGTGGTCGGATACTGGTACTGCACCACGCCCGAAGCCGGGATCGCGTAGGTCGGAATATCGAGCACGAGGTCCGGCTTGCCGAGCGGCCATTCCGGCGCGGTGCGCTGGACAGCGGCGAGCGGATCGGGGCCTTCGCCGCGCGGCGCGCCGGCTTCCACCCAGTGGACGATCGTCTTGATCTGGTCCTGCGTCAGGCTTTGGTCATGCGCGAACTTGCCGACCGTCGGATCGGGATGCCAGGGCGGCATCGTGTCGGTGCGGATCGCTTCGCGGATCATCGGCGCAAAGCCCTTCACCATTGTGTAGTCCGACATGGCGAACGGGCCGATGCCGCCGGTCTGGTGGCATGTGACGCACTTGGCTTCGAGGATCGGAGCAACGTCTTTCGAATACGATATCGCCTGATGCTGGGCGATGCGCTTGCGTTCCGGGAACGCAACCGCCGTGCCCTTGCCCGTGACGTACGAAACGGAGACAGGCGCGCCGGCCTTCATCTCGGCAAGCGCCGCCGCGAGATAGCCCTTGGTCTTCTTCTTGGCCCCGGCCTGATCGACCGGCCCGTGATAGAGAACCTTCAGCGTCTTCGGCTGGATGACGAACGCTTCGCCCACATAGGAGACACCGAGCTGTTCGCCGACGAGCTGGTTGTCGTCGTCCATCACCGGGATCGAGTAACCCTGCGACCTGGCCTCGGCCACGATCTCGTTGCGGCCGTCATTGAGGCTGGAATTCAGCATCAGGAATTCGACGTCGGGGTTCGCCGCCTTGATCGCCTCTAGCGCCTTGGCCGCCGCCCGCGAGCGCTTGTCGCCATTGGCCTGGCTGACCACCACAATCGCCTTGACGTCGACCAGGCGGCGCAGCTCCTGCGCAAAACCCGTATTGTCGACCAGGCGGAAATTGTCGGCCGCTGCCGGCGCGGCGACCACATCGCTTTCCTTGTCGGCGATAGCCGATCCGGAAATTGCCGCCGCCAATGCCAGCGCCACGGCGCTCGATGCCCACAGACGAACCTTCATCCGACACTCCCGCTAGACGTTGTCACACGCGACTATGTCAGCCGCCGAATGGGCCGCCAACGGGCCGCGCGTGGTTCGCGAACCCTTAAACACGACGCTCGATTCGGGCCGGCATGCGCGAATTGCCCGAAATCGTTACGTCATTTTCCGGTTCTGCGGCTTTCTGGGCGCTTTTCATCGTCTCACGATACGGTTACATGCGAACCGAATTCAGCGGAGACCACTCGCCATGGCGCATGCCGAAACTGCACCGAAGGGCCCGATCGTCACTCCCCCGGCGCATACCGACGCCTATATGGACATGTCCGCGCGCCGCGCCAACTGGAGAGGCTTCGGCACGCTGACGGCCTGGTCGTCGATGCTGATCCTGCTCGTGGTCGGCTACTCGGTCTTCACCATCACCATGGGCGTTCCGTGGATCGGCGCCATGATCGGCTTTGCGGTGTTCGGCATCCTTGCCGGCCTGCTGATGAACCTCGGCGGCGCCTGGATCGCCACGGTGGTCGGCCTGTGTGTGCTGGGGGTCTTCATCGAGATTCTTATTTGGCTCGGCGGTGCACTGCTCTAGGGTTACCCATCACTGAGCCGGAGAGCCGATGCGGATTGCAGTCCTCAAGGAACGGCGCGCTGGCGAAACGCGCGTCTCGGCAACTCCTGATACAATCAAGAAGCTCATCGCCCTGAAGCACACCGTCGCCGTGGAAGCCGGCGCGGGGATCACAGCTGGCATCCGCGACGAGGACTTCACCGCCGCCGGCGCCACCGTCGGCCCTGCCTCCTCAGTTCTTTCCGGCGCCGACATCGTCTTCAAGGTACGCGCGCCAGACACGGCCGAACTCGCGACCTATCCGAAGACAGCCGGCCTCGTCGCCCTGCTAGAACCCTACGCCGCGAAGAAGGAAGCCGCCGCCTGGGCCGCGCACGGCCTCACCGCCGTCGCGATGGAGTTCGTGCCTCGCATCACGCGGGCGCAATCCATGGACGTGCTGTCGAGCCAAGCGAACCTCGCCGGCTACCGCGCCGTGATCGAAGGCTCGCAGCTCTACGGCCGCGCCGTGCCGATGATGATGACCGCCGCCGGCACCGTCGCCGCCGCGAAGATCTTCGTGATGGGCGCCGGCGTCGCCGGCCTCCAGGCCATCGCCACCGCCCGCCGCCTCGGCGGCATCGTCTCCGCCACCGACGTGCGCCCCGCCGCGAAAGAGCAGGTCGCCTCGCTCGGCGCCAAGTTCATCGCGGTTGAGGACGAGGAGTTCAAGACCGCCGAGACCACCGCCGGCTACGCCAAGCCGATGTCGCCCGACTACCAGAAGAAGCAGGCCGAACTGGTCGCCGCCCATATCGCCAAGCAGGACATGGTGATCACCACCGCCCTGATCCCCGGCCGGCCCGCGCCCGTGCTGGTCACCGAGGCCATGGTCAAATCCATGCGCCCCGGCTCCGTGGTCGTGGATCTCGCCGTGACCCAGGGCGGCAACTGCCCGCTGTCGAAAGCCGACGAAGTCGTCGACGTCAATGGCGTGAAGGTCATCGGCTTCTCCAACCTTCCCGCGCATGTCGCCGCCGACGCCTCCGCCCTCTACGCCCGCAACCTGCTCGCCCTCCTGCCGCTGCTGACCGGCGAGAACGCCGCCTTCGCGCCGAAGTGGGACGATGAGATCGTGAAGGCGTCGGTCCTTACCCGCGACGGACAGGTGGTTCACCCGGCGCTGAAAGATGGCTGACCGTGTCCAAAGCGATCGGGTTCATCCTGACGATCACGGGCGCAGTTCTGGGCGTATGGTTCGCGCAGATGCTCGCCGTTCCGGGACCCGCGCCGCTGCCGAACTTCGTCGTCGCCGCGATCTCGCTGGCCATGGTCTCGGTGGGCATCCGCTACATCATCAAGGGCAGCAAGAAGAAGCCGAAGAAGAAAGAAGGCCAAAAAGAGCGATGAAGGACATCATGAAACGCCTCGCTCTTCTCGCCGGCCTCGCACTCGCGCTGGCCATGCCCGCCTTCGCCGCCACGGAAAGCGGCGGCGCCGATCCGATCATCTTCCGCCTCGGCATCTTCGTGCTGGCGATCTTCGTCGGCTACTATGTCGTCTGGTCGGTGACGCCCGCGCTGCATACGCCGCTGATGGCCGTCACCAACGCCATCTCCTCCGTCATCATCGTCGGCGCGCTGATCGCCTCCGTCGCCGGCTCTGGCCAGGAGATGACCTCCGACCTCTGGATCTCGAAAGGCATGGGCGGCGTCGCCGTGGCGCTTGCCTCCGTCAACATCTTCGGCGGCTTCCTCGTCACACGCCGCATGCTCGCCATGTACAAGAAGAAAGAAAAACCAGCCGCCAAGCCGAACGCGCAATAAGGGGGACGACCATGAAGACCGCTATCGCCATCGCGCTGCTCGTTGCTCTCGCACCGGCCGCCGCCGCGCAGAAGATCGCACGGGCCGAGCAGGGCTCCGTCGCCCTCAGCTTCGATGCCTTCACCCATGCTCACCAGACCGTCACGGTGAAGCCGGGGGAAACGGCCTGGACCGAGACTGTCCGCGCGGCCAAGGCCGTGCGCCTGGTCGAAGCCGCAGTGGAGCGCAGCCGGCCCAAGGTCGCCGGTGTGCCCGCCGGAACAGTCATGTTCGGCTATCAGCTCTCGACCGGTGTCGCCTATTGCGCGCCGATCGACACGGCTAGGGTGAACACCGACGTCCAGTGTCTTCGCGATCTCGATGGTGACGGCACATTCGATGGCAGTTACATCACTAGCGACCGGGGGGCGGACAGCCGCTACTTCTCTAGTTTCTTGAAGAGCCTCGTCGCTATTCCCAAGACCCGCTACGAGCCGGCGACCAGCGCCGACCTGCCGCCTGCGTCGGCCCGGCTGGTGTTTTCAGGCATGAAGAACGGCGCACCGCGCTTCAACATATTCATCGAGCGGGACAAGTCGGACAAGCCGATCGACTGCAAGATCGTGCAGCCCGGCGTGTGTGAAGCGCTGGGCGTAAGGCTAGCCTTCGGCGCCGCAGCCGAGCCCAAGGGCGCCGTCACTCTGTCTTTCGAGCGCGCAGCCGAGAATCGCGGCCTCAACCTCTACGATCCCGCCAATCACCTTCAGCCCTGATGCGACGAGCAAGGCCAACCCCATGAACGCCAACATCGCCGCGCTGCTCTACCTCGCTTCCGGGGTGCTCTTCATCCTCGCGCTGCGCGGGCTGTCGAGCCCGGCGACGTCGCAGAAGGGCGCGCGCAACGGCATCATCGGCATGTTCATCGCCGTGGTCACCACGCTGTGGCTAGCGTGGGATGGCGCGGGTGGTCTCGACACTCCGACCATCGCAATCATCGTCGCGGGCATCGTCGTCGGCGGCGCCATCGGCGCTGTCGTCGCCCAGCGTATCAAGATGACCGCGATGCCGCAGCTCGTCGCGTTCTTCCATTCCCTTGTCGGCCTCGCCGCTGTGCTGGTCGCTGCCGCGGCCCTCTATGCTCCCGAAAGCTACGGCATCGGCGTACCCGGCGAGATCCATCAGATTTCCCTGGTCGAACTCTCGCTCGGCTCCGCCATCGGCGCGCTCACTTTCACTGGCTCGGTGATCGCGTTCCTGAAGCTCAACGGCAACATGTCCGGCGCGCCGATCATCCTGCCGGCCCGGCACCTGCTCAATGTCATCATCGCCGCCGTTATCGTCGGCCTTGTCGTCGCCATGGTCATCACCAACGGCGCGCATCCCTGGATGTTCTGGGCGCTGACCGGCCTGTCGCTGCTGCTCGGCGTCACGCTCATCATTCCGATCGGCGGCGCCGACATGCCCGTCGTCGTCTCGATGCTGAACTCGTATTCGGGCTGGGCCGCTGCCGCCCTCGGCTTCACGCTCGAGAACAACGCGCTGATCATCACCGGCTCGCTGGTCGGCTCGTCCGGCGCGATCCTCTCCTACATCATGTGCAAGGCGATGAACCGCAGCTTCATCTCCGTCATCTTAGGGGGCTTTGGAGGAGAAACTGCGGCTGCGGCCACCGGCGGCCCGGCCAAGCCGGTCAAGATCGGCTCGGCCGACGATGCCGCCTTCATCATGAAGAACGCGTCCAGAGTCATCATCGTCCCCGGCTACGGCATGGCCGTCGCCCAGGCCCAGCACGCGCTGAAGGAGATGGCCGAGAAGCTGAAGGCCGAGGGCGTCGACGTCGAATACGCCATCCACCCCGTGGCCGGCCGCATGCCCGGCCACATGAACGTGCTCCTGGCTGAAGCCCAGGTCCCCTACGACGAAGTCCACGAACTCGAAGACATCAACTCCAGCTTCGCCCAGGCCGACGTCGCCTTCGTCATCGGCGCGAACGACGTCACCAACCCCGATGCCGAAACCAACACGGCGAGCCCCATCTACGGCATGCCCGTCCTGAAAGTCTGGAACGCCAAGACCGTCTTCTTCATCAAGCGCTCTTTGGCCTCCGGCTACGCCGGCGTCGAAAACCCACTCTTCTTCCGCGAGAACACGATGATGCTCCTCGGCGACGCCAAGAAGATGACCGAGGAAATCGTGAAGGGGCTTTAACGCAGCGGCGAGGCGGGTTGGGGCCTATAGGCGGCCCGCCGAGGCTGATGCTACGACAAGCTTGAACCTCGGGGGATTTCATCATGGCCTGGCTTGTCGACAATATGCAGTGGATTCTGCTCGGCTCCGGCCTGCTTACCTTCAGCATGATCCAGGCGGTGTTTGCCCCTCGCGCGACGATGCGCGCCTATTTCGGTGAGACCGTCGAGAGCCCGGCGAGCGTCCTGATCACGCGCAACTGGGGCGCTCTCATCGCCGCCGGCGGCCTGCTGCTGATCTATGTGGCTTTCTATCCCGAGGCCCGTTCCGTCGCCCTCGTCTTTGTCGGCGCGGGAAAGCTCGTATTCATCGCTCTAGTGCTGTCGAAGGGGCAGGCTTTCCTGAGGAAACAGGCCGGCCTTGCCGTGGTTCTGGACAGCCTGATGGTCGCGCTGTTCGCCGCCTACCTGCTCGCCACGCGCTAGACCCGCTTTCAGCGCTTACGGTTTGGGCGCCCAAATCCGCAGCGCCCGCAAGTTCGGCGTTGGCGCCCTCCACTCATGCAACGGCGCTCTCCAGAACCTGATTTCGGGCCTTCGACGCGGTTCCCGATTGCGACTCTGCGCCGAATATCCGCCGATGTCCGCGACGTGAGTGCGGGCTCCCCGGCATGCCCCGCCCTGCACTCCCCGAAGCTCTACCAAGACTTGGCCCGGCGCTCGGACGGCGCCCCTGGAGGATGACAGCATGAGACACCCCGACACCATTCCCGAAACCAACCCGCCGGCGACGGCGACGCCGATTGAAAAGATCGAGACATCCCGCCGCTCGCTGCTACGCGGGTTGGGCCTCGCCAGCGTCGGCGCCGCCGCCCTCGCCGCCGGCTGCTCGAAAGTCGGAACGGAAGCCTCCGCCGCGCCAGCCCCCGCCACCCCGGCGCCGGACACATCCGGCCCTGCCATCCTCGGCGCCAACGAAAGCCCCTTCGGCCCCTCGAAGAAGGCGGTCGAGGCCATGATCGCGAAGGCTGCCCTCACGGCCCGCTACGCCGACGGCGAAGGCGAAGAGCTGAAAAAGCAGATCGCAACCATCGAGGGCGTCTCGCCCGACCAGATCTTCCTGTCGAACGGTTCGGGACCGATCCTCGCCGCCTTCGGCGAGATGGTCGCCGCCAAGGGCAAGGGCCAGCTCGTCACCTCCATCGCCACCTATGAGGGCGTCCCGCGTACGGTCGCCGGCTATGGCGCGGAAGTCATCATGACGCCGTTGACCGCCGACCTGAGCGTCGATCTCGACGCCATGGCCGCCAAGATCTCCAAGAAGACGACCGCGACCTATATCTGCAACCCGAACAACCCGACCGGCAACATGGTCGATCCGGTGAAGCTCAAAGCCTTCGCCATCGAGGCGTCGAAGACGGCGCCGTGCTTCATCGACGAGGCCTATCTCCATCTCTGCGACGACTATGACGGCAACGTCATGACAAGCCTCGTGCGCGAAGGCCACAACGTCATCGTCTGCCGCACCTTCTCGAAGATCTACGGCATGGCCGGCCAGCGCCTCGGCTACGGCATCGCCTCCGCCGAACTCGCCGGCAAGCTGGGTCAGGTCACCCGTGGCGGCGGCGTCAACCACGCCGGCATCGTCGCGGCGATGGCCAGCCTCGCCGACACGGATTTCGTGCCGACGATGCGCCCGAAGTTCAAGGCCGGCCGCGAGCGCCTCTTCGCCATGGCGAAGGCCCTCAACCGCCCGATCGCCGCGAACCCGCAAGCCAGCTTCGTCTTCTTCGACGTCGGCATGCCGAACAAAGTGTTCGCCGAGAAGATGATGGCCGAAGGCGTCCGCGTCGTCGGCCGCTCCTGGAAGGGCTACGACAACTGGACGCGCATCTGCGTCGGTGAGGACTGGGAGCTCGATCGTTGCGAGGCCGCCCTCAAGAAAGTGCTGACGGCCTAGCGCCAGCTTCTACTGAATAAGAAAGGGCGGCGGATCAGGGATCCGTCGCCCTTTTCTCAATCGGCCGCCATTACCGGAAACGCTACACCCGGCAGGTAGAGCGGGATCGGCCTCACTTCGTAGACGGCCGAAAGGTTTACCCTCTGCAGATCCTTCGCCGCGGCGATCGCTTCCTCCTGCGTCGCGCAATCGAGCACGTAGAAACCGAGCAGCGCTTCCTTGGTCTCGGCGAACGGCCCATCGATCACCATGCCGCTCCGTATCGTGACCGCCTTGGCCGTCGCCCCGAGCCGCGCCGCCGGGCCGAGCTTGCGCTCCGCCGTCAGCCGATCGTGGACGGTATGGAGGTCCGTCATCAGGGCCTCGTCCTGCGTCTGGCTCAGTTCAGTGATGATCTGTTCTACGTGGTAGGCGAGTACGGCGTAGAGCATGGATGTCCGGATCCTTTTCGCGGCTGTAGTGGCGGTCGCAGGCTAACGGTCACAGGCCATCAAGTCGAACACCCGCGCCAAATCGCCCCTCTCCGGCAAGCCCTGTCCGCCCCGCTGGCCTTCCCGCCCCTTCGGCGCTATAGGGCCGCGACATGTCCACAAGCCTCACCCAACCCAAGGTCGGGATCGTCTCCCTCGGCTGCCCCAAGGCGCTGGTCGACAGCGAGCGCATCATCACGCGCCTGCGCGCCGAGGGCTATCAGATTGCCCCCGACTACAAGGGCGCGGACCTCGTCCTGGTTAATACGTGCGGCTTCCTCGATAGCGCCCGCGATGAAAGCCTGCAGGCCATCGGCGAAGCGCTCAACGAAAATGGCAAAGTCATCGTCACCGGCTGCCTCGGCGCCGAAGCCAGCGTGATCACCGATCGACACCCCGGCGTCCTCGCCGTCACCGGCCCGCACCAGTACGAACAGGTGATGGACGCGGTGCACACGCACCTGCCCGCGCCGGACCATCCCTTCGTGTCGCTGGTGCCGGAGAGCGGCTACCGCCTCACCCCGCGCCACTACGCCTACCTGAAGATCTCC
>JAUYPV010000158.1 GCA_030697555.1 Hyphomonadaceae bacterium | reverse complement strand
TTGATCCCAAGCCAAGCGAGGGAGTTTGCCGGGACCGTGGGTTGAACAGCCCATGGCCTGCACGCCGCCGGCGCCCACGTCAGGGGAATGAAAACCTCCCTGTTCGAGGCTGGCGAGGAACGACATGCGGGGACGCGGGATTTCGCGTTTCATCTTCGGACTGCCGGCAGAGCTGCTCTCACCAGCAGCCAAGCCAAACCAACGCGGGCGATCCCGCGCCCCCGGCCCTCCATCTAACTGGAGGCGCATCAGCATCCCGCAGGGCATGTCAGCCCGTGCGAAAGCGCAGCTGCGCCTCACGCAACCCCAACCTCGAAGGACTTACACATGACCATGATGCCCGCCGACGATTTCTTCCGCACCCTCCAGCTTGTCCGCAAG
Source organism: Hyphomonadaceae bacterium (assembly GCA_030697555.1). Taxonomy (GTDB): domain Bacteria; phylum Pseudomonadota; class Alphaproteobacteria; order Caulobacterales; family Hyphomonadaceae; genus UBA7672. Next base: position 36,066 of record JAUYPV010000158.1, on the reverse strand, counting down.
GCTAAACGCCGTGGCGACGCCGCCGCCGCCCGCCACTGGATGCAGGTCGCCGAGGGCTATATGCGTGTCGCCGGCCGGTTCAACGATATCCTCGACAAGGGCGATGTACGGGAGGCTGCCGCGGCGCGTGCGTCCGGACGCCCGTCACGCGAACGCAAGCCCGACTGGTTTCTCGCGATGAAGCGGGAAGAGCGTAACCGCTGAATGACGCGGCCGCGATCTCCTACGCCAGGTCCTTCAGCTTGCCCGCGAGGTCCGTCTTCTCCCACGAGAAGCCGCCATCCTTGTCCGGCTCGCGGCCGAAATGGCCGTAGGCTGAGGTTCGCGCATAGATCGGCTTGTTGAGATCGAGGTGCGTGCGGATGCCCCGCGGACGCAGGTCCATTACTTCGCCGAGGCGTTTCTCGAGCTTGGCGAGATCGCATTTTTCGGTGCCGTCGCAGTTGGCGTAGATCGACAGCGGCTCCGGCACGCCGATGGCGTAGGAGAGCTGGATCGTGCAACGCTCGGCAAGGCCTGCCGCAACGACGTTCTTGGCGAGATAGCGCGCCGCATAGGCCGCCGAGCGATCGACCTTCGTCGGGTCCTTGCCCGAGAACGCGCCGCCACCGTGCGGGGCCGCGCCGCCGTAGGTGTCGACAATGATCTTCCGTCCGGTGAGGCCGCAGTCGCCGTCCGGTCCGCCGATGACGAACTTGCCGGTCGGGTTGATGTGCCAGACACAATCCTTGGAGATCGGCAGCGTGTCGCCGAGAGCTTTGCGAATGTAGGGCTCAACGATCTTGCGGATGTCGTCGGAGGTCTGCTTCGCATCCGTGTGCTGGGTCGAGAGCACGATCGAAACTGCTTCCTTCGGCTTACCGTTCTCGTAGCGAACCGTCACCTGGCTCTTCGCATCCGGCGCCAACGTCTTCTCTTTGCCCGAGTGGCGCGCGTCGGCCAGCAGCTTCAGGATCTTGTGGCTGAACTGGATCGGCGCCGGCATCAGCTCGGGCGTCTCGTTCGTCGCATAGCCGAACATGATGCCCTGGTCGCCCGCGCCTTCTTCCTTGTTGCCCGACGCATCGACGCCCTGCGCGATGTGTTCGGACTGGCCATGCAACAGGACTTCGATGTCGGCGTTGCGCCAGCTGAAGCCTTCCTGGTCGTAGCCGATGTCCTTGATCGCCAGCCGCGTGTGATGGGCGATCAGTTCCTTGGTGACCTTGTCGGTGCCGCGGAACTCGCCGGCAATCACCACCTTGTTGGTGGTCGCCATGGTCTCGGCCGCACAGCGCAGCGACCAGACGTCGAGCCCCTGCTCGATCGTGGCGCGGTAGTAGAGATCCACCACCTCGTCGGAGATCCGGTCACAGACCTTGTCCGGATGGCCTTCGGACACGCTTTCGCTGGTGAAAATGTAACTCGAACGCGCCACGCCGGGCCTCCTTGCAACGATCCGGGCTTCCTTACCTCGCCCGACCATATAAAGAAAGCTTTATATGGTTTTAGAACAGCTGCGGTTGGCCGCCGGACGCAAGACTCGCGCCGAATCCGTAGACTAACGCTTGCGTTTCGGCCGCCCGCCCCTCGGCGGCAGCGGTGGCGAGAACCCGGCCGCGGATTTCTTGACGGTGGCGAGAATGGATTTCCGCTGGCTGGCGTCACGGATTTCCCGGAACGCGATCATCAGGTCGATGGCCTCGCTGTCGGCCTGCCCCTTGAACTCGGCCCCTTCTTCGGAAACGCCCCTGGCATAGGCCGAGCCCAGTGTTTCGACGCCATTGTAGAAATACATGATGGTCGTCTCGAGCGTGCGGGCCAGCTCGTACAGCCGCCCGGCGGAGACGCGGTTTCTGCCGTTCTCGTATTTCTGGAGCTGCTGGAACGTGATGCCCAGCTTCTCGGCCAGCGCTTCCTGCGACAGGTCCAGTTCGCCCCGCCGCAGGCGCACCCGCCGGCCCACATACTGATCGATGTAAGTCGGATCTTTTGCGTCCACCGCGCGACGCGCCCCCATCTCGCTGGTCGGGAAATTACACCCAGAAGTTGGGTAGCAGTAAGCTCAGCGGCGCGGCAGGACTAACAACCCAAGGTTGAGGAACCCTAGAATTACCCAGAACAATCCATCACGCCAGCGGCCATACGGCGTCGGCTCGGCAGCAGGGGGAATGGCGGCGTCCACGACGCTCGAATGCCAGCCCGGCGGATCCTCGCCATACTTCACTGGGTCGGCGGGATGTCCCCTCGCCGTCCAGCGTCCGTAGGCGTCGATCATGCCGGTGAGCCCGCCCGCAGCGACCCGCGCCATCGGCAGCCCCTCCTCGATCGCGCGATACCGCGCCTGCGAGGCATGCTGATGCGGGCCGGTAAGACTGCCGAACCACGAGTCGTTCGAGATGTTGACCAGCCAGCGCGGCCGATCGGCGCCGGTCGGCGACAGCCCCGGGAAGACGCCCTCATAGCAGATCAGCGGACCGAACGAGGGCAACCCTACCACATCGCGTATCGGCGACGGCTTCGGCCCCGCCTCGAACCCGCCCGGCGCCAGCTTCTGCAGCGTCTTCAGCCCCAGCGCTCCAAGCACATCCGAGAACGGCGTGAACTCCCCGAAGGGCACAAGCATGTGCTTGTCGTAGATCTTCAGCGGCCCACGCACATTGCTGTCGCCCGTCACCACGGCGAGGCTGTTGTAAGCCGTCTCATCATCCGTACCGGGTTTCTCGCGCCGGATCGTGCCGACGATCAGCCGCCGATTGCCAATCGTGTCGGCGACGACATCCAGCGCCTCCGGCCACTCGAACAGGTAGTAAGGCAGCGCGCCCTCAGGCCAGATCACGATGGAAGGCGTGTCGGCCGCATCGGGTCCCGTGAGATTGCGGAAACGCATCACGATCTTCCAGTCGACGCCCGGCTTGTATTTTTCTCCCTGCGGCACGCCCGCCTCGACCAATCGCACTACCGGCCCGTCCGGCGCCTCGGGAATGCTGCCCAGGCGCCGCGCGCCCCAGCCCCAGATGGCGCCGAAGACGATCGCCGCGACGATGATCGGCGCCGCGCGCGAACCCGTGGTGCCACGGGCGCGAGCGTCCGCCAGCGTCGCGGGCGCCGCCATCGCGATGACCGTGAGAGCGGAGAGACCGTAGATTCCCCAGATGGAAGCCGACTGCGAAACCTCGCTGCCCGGCGCCCAGATCATGCCGGGAAGATTCCATGGCAAGCCGCCGATGCCGAACAGCGCTCCGCGGAACCACTCGCCGAACATGAAGGCGACGGCGAACAGGATGAGGCGCGCAGGCCCCGCACACCAGAACCGGAAGCCGATGCTGACGAAGAAGGCAAGCAGCATGGCGAGTCCGCCCGGCAGCGCGACCAGCGGCATCCAGATGAAGATGAGGTGTGCGCCCGGATCGACGAGGAACGCCGCCGCTATCCAGTGCATACCGACAAGATAGTAGGTGAACCCGAACGCAAACACGCGCCAGAAGGCGGACCTGGCCGGCTTCGGCGAAAGACGCGCCGCATCGAGCATCCAGACCAGACCGGTCAGCGCAACCGCATACGCCGGCCAGAAAAACAGCGGCGGAAAACCGAGATTGGCGATTGCCCCAAGCGCCGCGGCGAGCGCCAGTGCACGCGGCCCTCGCTGGCCCGCCACCCACAGATAGACAGGCGCGAGAAAATTCCCCCGCATCGCAGGCGACGTATCGGCGGCAATGGTCTTGTTCATTGCCCCTCCCGGGCTCGCGTCAGGCGTCGGACCGGTCTACAGCGGGGCTCCCGCCCTCCGCAAGCAGGACAGGCTGCGCCTTGGGACCCCTCAACCGCACGCGAATCACGCGGCGCGGATCTGCGGCGATCACTTCGAATTTCGCGCCCCTCGGATGTTCGATCACATCGGCTGTCTGCGGAACTTTTCCGGCCAGCGCCGAAACGAGTCCGCCGATGGTGTCGACGTCCGTCTCGAAATCCTCGACCGCAAGATGAAGGCCCGTCTCGCGTTCCGCATCGACGATGCTGGCAAGCCCATCGACCTCCCAGACGGATCTGCCGCGGCGCACGACCAGGGGCTTTGCCTCGTCATGCTCGTCTTCGATTTCGCCGACGATCTGCTCGACGAGATCCTCGAGGCACACCATGCCGCCTGTGCCGCCATACTCGTCGACCACAAGCGCGATATGGATGCGGCTCGCCTGCATCTGGACCAGCAGGTCCGGCAGACGCGTCGAGCCGGGCACGAACATGATGTCGCGCAGCAGCCGCTCCAGCGGGCGCGACGCCAGCGTTTCCGCGTTCCAGCCTAGGCGCACCAGCTCGGCCACCACATCCTTGATGTGCACAAAGCCGAGCGGCTCGTCGAGCGAGTCGCGATAGACCGGCATGCGTGAATGAGCTTCGAGCGCGAACAGGTTCAGCACGTCGCCAAGCGTCGAACCGACCTCAACCGCGGAGATATCGACGCGCGACGTCATCACATCGCGAACGCTCGCCGTCTCGAATTCCTTGAGGCGAAGGCGTATCGAAGGGGTCTCCTGCGAGGGCCTGGTGACGATCACCTCGACAGGTGCGCCGGCGATCAGGCGCGCAAGACGCTCCCTGAGCGAGACCTTCAGCGGAGGCTCTCCATCGGTGGGCATGGCTCAGCCTTTGTCCTTTTCGCCGGCATAGGGGCCGTTGGCGTAAGGATCAGGCCAGCCCAGGCTGCCCAGGATTTTGGTCTCAAGAGGTTCCATCACCGCCGCATCTTCAGCTTCGATGTGATCATAACCCACAAGATGCAGAAACCCGTGAATCAGAAGATGGCTGACATGCGCATCAAAAGGCCTTTTCATTGCCTCTGCATCACGCAGCGCCGTCTCGAGCCCGAGCGCAATATCGCCCAGATGCCTTGGCTGGCCGGGGATTTCCGGGCCATCGGACGGGAAGGACAGCACGTCCGTCGGCTTGTCGAGATTGCGCCACTGACTGTTCAGATGGCGCATCTCCTCGTCATTGGTGAACAGGATATCGACCGCGCCCTGCTCGCCCGTCTCACCGGCCGCAGCGTTGAGTGCGCGGCCACTGAGCGCTTCGAGATCGCCATAGCTTTCCCAACGCGCATCGCCGATGCGCATGTCGATCAGCGGAACGGAGAACGCCTGGATCACGTCTTGGAGACGCCCTTGGTGGCGTCCCTTTCATAGGCGTCGATTATGCGGCCAACCAGTTCGTGGCGAACCACATCAGCCTTGGTCAGCTCTTCCAGCGCAACGCCTTTCACGCCCTTCAGGATGCCGAGTGCATGCGCAAGGCCCGAACGTATGCCACCCGGCAGGTCGGTCTGCGAGGGATCGCCCGTGACGATCATGCGGGAGCCCTTGCCTAGGCGTGTCAGCACCATCTTCATCTGCGGCACGGTGGCGTTCTGCGCTTCGTCGATGATGACGAAGGCGTTCTTCAACGTGCGGCCACGCATAAAGGCGAGCGGCGCAACTTCGATCTCACGGCGTTCCTTGCGGCGGTCGACCTCCTGTGCGCCGAGACACTCGTTGAGCGCATCCCAGATCGGCAGCATGTAGGGATCGACTTTTTCTTCCTGCGTGCCCGGCAGGAAGCCGAGCTTCTCGCCGGCCTCCACCGCAGGCCGCGCAACGATCAGCCGCTCGCGCTTGCCGGCTTTCAGCTCAGCGGCGCCTTGGGCGACGGCCAGGTATGTCTTGCCGGTGCCGGCGGGACCAACGCCGAAGATGAGGCCGAGATCGTCGCGCTTCAACTTTTCGAGATAGGCGCGCTGGCCTGGCGTCTGCGCCATGACGGGCTTGCGCAGACCAACGATTACATCGCCAGCGCCGACCACGCCGCCGCCATGTGCGCGCGTCAGGCGGATGGCTGCTTCGAGTTCTGCTGCGGTTGCCTCCGCTCCAGCAGCGATGCGAGCGGCGAACGCCTCGATCGACTCGGCGGCTATCTTGGCGCCTTCGCCATTGCCCGTGATGACGATCTCGCCGGTCTGGCCCTGACTTTCGGCGCGCACAGAGTCGTCCGCGAAAGCGTGCTCCAACAACTGAAGGTGGGAGTGCGCGGGACCGCAGATGTCGCGCAGCAATTGCTGGTTGGCGATCGGGACGGTGAAACGGCTGGTGCGGGTTTGCTTCGGCTTTGTGCTCACGCTGAAACCTCGGCGCGCACTGCGGCCTCAACAAGGCGTCCCGTCAGGCTTTGCGACGTGGCGCCGACAATCTCGATCTCGGCAAATCTGCCCATCAGATGCGCGCCGTCGGCGACATGCACGGGCTGCATGTAGGGCGAATAGCCGAGCGCTTGCCTGTCCAGTTTGCCATCGCGCGAGAACAGGACCTCGACACGCTTTCCAACGGCCGCCTTGTTGAACACCATGCCCTGGTCGCGTATCAGCGCCTGCAACCGTGCAAGGCGTTCGTCCTTCACGGCTTCCCCAACCTGCAGGCTCATCTCGGAAGCCGGCGTGCCTGGGCGCGGTGAATACTTGAACGAATAGGCCTGTGCGAAACCGGCTTCCTTAATCAGCGCCAACGTGTCCTCGAAATCCTTATCGCTCTCGCCCGGGAAGCCGACGATGAAGTCGGACGCCAGCGCAATATCCGGTCGCGCCAAGCGGGCGCGTTCGATGATACGGAGATAGTCCGCTGCAGTGTGCTGGCGATTCATCGCCTTGAGTATCCGGTCCGACCCCGACTGCACCGGCAGGTGGAGGAAGGGGGCGAGTTTTTCGACATCGCGGTGCGCTTCGATCAGGTCGTCGGCCATGTCGCGCGGATGCGAGGTCGTGTAGCGGATACGCTCGATGCCGCCGATCTTCGCGACATGGCGGATCAGCTGGCCGAGCCCCCATTCCCCTCCCGCCGAATCCTGCGCGGGCGCAGCGCCGTGCCAGGCGTTCACGTTCTGCCCGAGCAGCACGATTTCCTTCGCGCCCTTGCGGGCAAGCTCGCGCGCCTCGGCGACGATCGCATCGACGCCGCGCGAGTATTCGGCGCCGCGCGTGTAGGGCACCACGCAGAAAGTGCAGAACTTGTCGCAGCCTTCCTGCACGGAGAGGAACGCCGAGGGACCATCCAGCTCGCGCGTCTTCGGCAGGGCGTCGAACTTTTCCTCGGCGGCGAAATCGGTTTCGAGCACGTCGCCCGTCTTGCGCGCCATGCGCGCGATCATTTCCGGCAGGCGGTGATAGGATTGCGGGCCGACGACGAGATCGACCGCGGGCTGGCGGCGCAGGATCTCCTCGCCCTCGGCCTGGGCGACGCAGCCGGCGACCGCAATACGCAGCCTGCCTCCGGATTCCGCTTTCATGTCTTTCAGGCGGCCAAGTTCGGAGAAGACTTTCTCCGTCGCCTTCTCGCGGATGTGGCAGGTGTTGAGCACGACAAGGTCGGCCGCTTCAGGCGTGTCCACCGGCGCGTAACCCAACGGCTTCAGAACGTCCCTCATCCTTTCGGAATCGTACACGTTCATCTGGCAGCCGTATGTCTTGATGAAGAGGCCCTTGGTCCCTGGCTGGGTGACCGGCTTCGACGCATCGCCCATTCGGCTACTTCTTGTCCTCGTCGAGCGGCACGCCATAGAGTTCCAGCCGGTGATCGACCAGGCGATAGCCCAGCTTGCGTGCGATCTCGACCTGCAGCTTTTCGATCTCGTCGGACTTGAACTCCACCACCCTGCCCGACTTCGCATCGATCAGGTGGTCGTGGTGCTCTTCCGGCGCCTCTTCGTAACGGGAGCGGCCATCGCGGAAATCGTGGCGCTCGATAATCCCGGAATCCTCGAACAGCTTCACCGTGCGGTAGACCGTCGCCAGCGAGATGTTCGGGTCGATGGAGGCCGCGCGGCGATGGAGTTCTTCCGCATCGGGATGGTCGGCGGCCGTCGATAGCACGCGCGCGATTACGCGGCGCTGCTCGGTCATCCGCAGGCCTTTCTCGATGCACCTCTGCTCGATCATCGGACACCCTCCGTGGCGCGTTTCCGGCGCGACCGGCACGCGGAGGCACATATGCGGGTCAAGCGCCCACCTGTCCACCTGCCAGCCCGACCGTCCGGGAAAGAACCAGCGCGTCAACGCGGCCCCCTCCCTGAGGATAATAGGCTTTCCGGACGCTGATTTCCACGAATCCCGAGGATTTGTAGAGCCCGATTGCCGGAAGATTGTTGCGCGCCACCTCCAACACCCAGCGTTTGAGGCCACGGCTCGCGGCCTCTCTATCAAGTGCGCCGAAAATCCGCCTGCCCAGGCCGGCGCGCCGCCGTCCCTGATCCGTCGCAATAGTGAGAAGTTCGGCGTCATCGCCTGCCGCCAGGCCAAGGCCGAATGCAACCGCTTCCCATTCGCGGGACGAGACGGCGCGGCAAGCAACAACCGCGAAGCCTTCCGTTCGCGAGAGCCATGTCCGGAAATCAGCCTCGCTCCAGCCATCTTCGAAGGACGCGGAATGGAGGCGGGACAGTTCAGCCGCGTCGGTAAGCGTTGCAAGGCGCAGGCTCACGGCCGCGCCATGGGCTTGGCGTCCGGCTCTCGGACATAGACAGGCCGTGGCGGCGGCAGGTCGTCCGCGGCGCGGCGCGAGGCGAACAGGGCTGCTGCTTTCGCCGTGGGCCCGGCGATGACGCGCTTCGGTCCGAAATCGGGAACGCCGGCGAGGTCGCCGCAGATCGCATCGACGCCGGACGCAAGGCTTGCCAGGTCCTCCTCGGAAGCTTCGAAAGGCTCGGCGCCGCCTCTGCCCTGGTCGATGAGCTGGCCCCACCAAGTGCGCTCGGGCGGCCGGCGTTTGGCGGGAAGCAGGCCGAGCACATAGCTGTCCTGCGGCAAGGCGCTGAGGGCTTCGAGGCTGGTGACCCCGACGGCCGGAATGTCGAGCGCTAGGGATAATCCGCGCGCAAACGCGACGCCCGTGCGCAGACCGGTGAATGAGCCGGGGCCGACGACAACCGCGATGCGCTTTAGATCAGCGAATGTGTTTCCCGCCATGCGCATGACCTGTTCGACCACGGGTGCGAGGCGCGCGTCATGGCCCTGGCTCATGAGCTCGGACAGCTCGGCGATCGCCGCGCTATCGTCGAGTAGCGCCGCCTCGCAGGCGTCTCCGGATGTGTTGATGCCCAGGATCAGCATGGCCGGGCTCTTACGCGCTTGAGGTATCGCCCGTCAAAGGATGCGGCAGGCTTCCTCGAAATCGAGCCTCGGCGCGCGGGGCCGGACGCGGGTGTCGTCGCCATGGCCGATGTTAACGAGAAAGCTGGAGCGCCAGGTCTTCATCACCGGATCGGCCCCGAAGAATTCCTTGTCGACGCCTTCGCGGCGGAAGCCGTTCATCGGCCCGCAGTCGAGACCCAACGAGCGCGCCGCCAGGATGAGGTAGCCGCCCTGCAGCGTTCCGCTCTGCATGGCGTTCCATTCGGCATTCTTCGGCTCGGCGAACCAGTCCTTCGCGTTCGGCGCGTGCGGGATGAGCTTTGTGAGATGGTCGGCGAAAGCGAGATCGTAGGCGACGATCGCGGTCCACGGCGCGGCCATGGTTTGCTTGCGGTTGCCTTCGTCGAGATGAGGTTCGAGGCGGGCCTTGGCTTCCGTCGAACGCACGAACAGAAAACGCGCCGGGGTGATGTTGGAAGCGGTCGGCCCCAGCTTCAGGAGATCGTAGGTCGCGCGGATGAGGACTTCGGGCGTTTCCTCGTCCGTCCATCCACGACGTGTGCGAGCATCGCGAAAAAGCTGGTCGAGCGAAGAATCCGGCAGCGGCTTGCCCATCATCCCTCCCCCTTGAGTGTTGATCAGGTGAATGCGGATCAGGCGGCGGCTTCGACAGCCGTCACTTCCGGAACGTAGTGGCGGAGCAGATTCTCGACGCCCTGTTTCAGCGTCAGGGCGGAGGACGGGCAGCCCGAGCAGGCGCCGCGCATCGAGAGGTGCACGATGCCGGTGTCGGCATCGAAGCGCTTGAAGACGATGTCGCCGCCATCGTTGGCCACCGCGGGACGCACACGGGTCGCGATCAGTTCCTTGATCTCGGCGACGATCTCGGCGGTCTCACCTTCATAGACTATGTCGTCCTCGGCGGCCGGCGCCTCGGACTTCGTGGTGTCGGCAATCACTGGGGCGCCAGAGACGAAATGGTCCATGATGGCGGCAAGGGCCTGCGGTTTTAGGTGCGCCCAGTCAGCCTCGTCCGACTTGGTGATCGAGACGAAATCCGAGCCGAGGAAAACCGTCTTCACGCCGGTGAGTCCGAACAGGGCGGCGGCCAGCGGCGAGGCGGCGGCCTCGTCCAACGAGATGAACTCGTAGGGCGTCTCCGGAGAGACGTCCTGGCCGGGCAGGAATTTCAGGGTCGCCGGGTTCGGCGTCGTCTGGGTCTGGATGAACATAGGAACCGCCTGTTCTCCTCGCTACATGGCCCTGACGCCCCCCTGACGCAATGCGGCGCAGCCGGCTGGCGAAGACTACCCGGCGAGCCCGCCTATCTCGTCGAGCTGCTTGTCGCTGAGATCGCCGGGTATCACGGTTACTGCGATCGGCCGGGCGGCCAGCGGCTTGCCTTTCGCCAGGCGGGAGACCAGCGGACCAGGGCCCCACCTGCCCGATCCCGCCGCCAGGATCAGCACTTTTATCGTCTGGTCCCCGTCGACCAGCTTCCGGATCGCGTCGACCGCCTCGTCGTCACTGACGATCAGTTCGGCCTTCACGCCTGTTCGCGTCTCGACCTGGTCGGCATGCTGGACCGCCTTGAGGCGCGCCGCGTCGATCGCGTCCTGGTTGATGTCGCGATCCAGCCCGATCCAGCCGCCACCGCCCGGTACTCGAGCGCAGCGCAGGATTACCAGCCCGGCGCTAACCGCCTTGGCGCGCATTCCAGCGAACACCAACGCGCTGATGCACTCCTCGGTCTCGTCCGAGATAGCCAGGAATTTTCGTGACAAATCTGTCATGCGAGCATCAGGGCCTCGGGCCGCGACGGGGTCAAGGCCAAAGCTTGCCAGGAGACGGTTTCCGGTCTGCGAATGAAAGTGACGTCGCGACGCTATTTCAGCGCGGCGACCGGGGCGGCGTTGGCGATGTTCGCGGGCGCCATGGCAGGCGAACGCACGAGTTCGAGATACGCCCGTGTCGCGTCCTGCGCCTGACCGATGAGGAAACCCATGGAGGCGGCGTGGTTGCCAAACAGCGATCCGTCCGGTGAGCCGTTGAGCACGATCAGCGGATGGAATTCAGCTGCGGCCTTCCAGGCTTCGAGTGCGGCCTGGCGGGCCGCGGCGGCCTTGTCGTTTTCCGGCCAGCGCAGCGTGTCGAGGAAGATATAAGCGGCCATGGCGCGGCCCTTCGCCGAGTAGACCGAGGTCGTGGCGCTCATGTCGATCGGACCGCTGGCGAGCGCTGCCGAACGGGCAATGTCCGCCTGGCTCTTCACCGCCCAGCTGTCGATGAGTTCGATCTTGGCCGTGAGTTGCGCGGGCGTTTCCGAAATGGAGGCGGCGCGGCGGCGCAGGCGGCGGTCATAGTTGATCAGCGCGTCGCGGGCGGCGCGCAGCTGATCACCAGTCGAGGAAACTGAAACAAGCCGGGCAGCGGCGGAAAGGTCAGCATCTTCGCGGCCCGCAGCGACGGCCTGGCTGTTGGAAAGAACGATGAACTCGCCGACCGAACCGGCCATGGCGGCTTGGTAGGCCGGCTTGGCGGTGAGGCGGGCCATCGGCGACCAGGCGGGCGCATCCTTGGCCCAGCCCAGCTCGTTGAAATGCTTTTCCAGAACAGTGGCGGCGCCGCCAGCCCAGGGCGCGGTCCAGCGCGTGCGATCGAGATCAGCGCCGACATTGCGGTCGCCAACGTCGCTGTCCACGACGGTCATCGCGGGATAGGCGCCGAGCGCAGCGACGACGATGAGCGCGTTGAACCACCAGCGGACATGCTGGAAGAACGATTTGCGAGGACGTTCGTCCTCATCGCTGTCGTCTTCCACTTCTTCGATGTCTGTAACGTCAGTTACTTCCGCTTCGATGGTGCGAAGCGGAAACGGCTTGTCGATCTCGACCGCCTTCTCTTCTTCGACCACGACCATGTCGCGGCGGAGTTGCAATACTGACATTGCCTAACAGCCCCGGTAGAAAAGCACCCCGACCTTGAATGCGTCGGAGGTTAATCTCAATCGAATATTCCCTTACGTGTGGTTAACCGCGCGGTTCCACAACCCCCGAGATTTCTCGAAAGGGCGCTGACTGTTTAGCACCCGATTGCAGCTCTATTGTGATGGGAAAAGCAGTATTCGCGCCGATGTGGCGAGGCGAAAACACCATCAGGTGCATCCCCCCTGGAGCGAACCGGACGGTCTCGCCGGCAGGCAGATCCACACCAGCGAGATGCTTCATGGACACATTGCCGCCCTGCGTCACGGAAGCGTGAATCTCGATCCGGTCGGCCTCCGGAGAGGAGATCGCGACGATCCGGTCGGCCTTGTCGGACCGGATTGCGAAATAGGCGACGCCGATGCCGCTCGCCCCCAGAGGCGGGCGGAATTCCGCATTTTCGATGTGAACCCCCGCCCCCTGCCCGCAGGCGCCGAGGCCGAGCGCCAGGACGATGGCGGCAATCGCACGTTTCAAGCTGAACTCCCGGGACGGTCCGAGAAGACATAGAGATCGCAAGCGAAGACGGGAATGCGGCCCTTCGCCGGGGAGCTTATGGCCGCCAGAAGCCAACCACCTTGCGGACGTCGTCCATCACCGGCTGGGCGATGGCGTTGGCGCGCTGGGCGCCATCCTTGAGCACGCGATCGACTTCCGCCGGATCGTTCATCAGCCGGCGCATGGTATCGGCGACGGGACCGAGCTTGGTCACGGCAAGATCGGCCAGCGCAGGCTTGAACACGCCGAAGCCCTTGCCGCCGAATTCGGCCAGAACGTCGGCTTCGGACTTGCCCGAAAGCACGGCGTAGATGCCCACGAGGTTCGCCGCCTCGTTGCGGCCTTCGAGGCCCTTCACTTCGGACGGCAGCACTTCGGGATCGGTGGTGGCGCGCTTGATCTTCTTGGCGATGTCGTCCGCAGTATCGAGGAGGTTGATGCGCGAGGCGTCGGACGGGTCCGACTTCGACATCTTCTTCGTTCCATCCTTGAGCGACATGATCCGCGCACCGGGCCCCTGATAGATGGGTTCCGGAAGGGGGAAGAAGTCGGGCGCATTGAACTCGCGGTTGAACCGGCCGGCAATGTCGCGCGCCAGTTCGAGATGCTGTTTCTGGTCTTCTCCAACGGGCACATGTGTCGCCCTGTAGGCCAGCACGTCGGCCGCCATCAGCACGGGATAGTCGAACAGGCCGACGGAGATGTTCTCCGCATCCTTGCCCTGGGCCTTGTCCTTGAACTGCGTCATGCGCTCGAGCCAACCCATGCGGGCGACGCAGTTTAGCACCCAGGCTAGTTCCGAATGAGCGGGAACAGACGATTGCGCAAAGACGATCGATTTTTTCGGATCGATACCCGAAGCGAGATACGCGGCCGCGATCTCGCGCGTCTGCGCGGCGAGAAGCTTCGGATCCTGCGGCACGGTGATGGCGTGAAGATCCACGACGCAGAAGATGCAGGGATATTGCTCCTGCATGGCGACGAACTTCACCAGCGCGCCGAGATAATTCCCCAGATGCAGGCTTCCCGATGGCTGGACGCCGGAGAAGACGCGTTGCGGGCCGGTGTAGGCGGAAGGTGTTTGCTCAGTCATTGCGGGGCTTTATCAGCCCTCGCCGCCTCCGGGCAAGACAACTCCCGGCGCGCCCTTCTCCCGTCTCAGCGACGAACGGATCTCGGCGACAGTCACCGCCCGGAACAACACGGCGCAGCCAAGGAAGATCGCAAAGCCGACGCTGGACACCACGACTGCCGCGATCTCTTTGCGAAGCAGGATCTGTGACAGCAAGGGATACTCCCAGGCGCAGACCGCGATGAACGCACCCATGGCGGCGCAGGCGAGACCCAGCCGGGCGAGACGGCCCCAGGCTGCGGCGCTGACCCGATAGACCTTTTCCCGCGCTAGGGTTCCCGCGAGCAGGAAGACGTTGATCCAGCCGCAGACACTGGTGGCGATGGCAAGGCCGATCGCCCCGTCCATGCCATCTACAAACTTCGGAAGGCCGAACCACAGCGCAGCGCCCAGCACGATGTTGAGCCCGACCGTGATGCCCGTGAACATCGCCGGCTGCTTGGAGCGCTGGCGCGCGAAGAAAGGCGGCGTGAAAACCTTGGCAAGAACGAAGGCCGGAACGCCCCACGAGAATTGGCGCAACACCTCGGCGATGCGGCGGGAGTCGTCCAGGGTGAAGGCGCCCTGCCTCATCACGCCGTCGATGATGAAATAGGGCATGATCAGCAGCGCCAGCGCCGCTGGCAGCGTGAACGCCATGGACAAGACGATGCCATCGTCCATCGCCTTGTCGGCGGAAGCGTGGTCGGTGTCGGCGAAATAGCGTGAGAGGCGCGGGACGAGCGCCATGCCAACGGCCACGCCAATAAGTCCGATGGGAAGCTGGTAGAGCCGTTCGGCATTGTAGAGCACGCCCGATGCGCCCGCGTCCGTTCCGGTAAGGACATTCGAGACGGCGCTATTGATCTGCACGCCGCCGCCCGCGATGGCGCCTGGAATGGCGAGAGCAAGCACGCGTTTCACCGAGCTGGTCAGAGCAGGCAAGCCGATGCTGACCTTGATGCCCATCCGCCTGACCCCCCACCACAGCAGCGCCCCCTGAAGGAGGCCGGCGACCGTTACGGCGGCAGCCGCCCAGTAGGCCGCCATCGTACGGTCCTGGACGACCAGCAGGGGTAGCAGCGTCACGACATTTAGCAGGATAGGCGCGGCTGACGACAGCGCGAACTTCTCCCTTGTGTTGAGCACGCCAGAGAGCAGCGAGGTCAGCGTCATGCAGGCGAGATAGGGCGTCGTCAGCTGCGTCATCAGCACGGCGATCTTCATGATCTCCGGGTCGTCGACATAGGTGTAGAGGATGACCGGCATCAGCCAGGGCATCACTAGTTCGAGCAAGATCGAAAAGACGACCACGACCACCATGATGAAGGCGAGCGCCTGGCTGGCCACCTTCTCGGCCTCGGCCTGTCCCTCGATCTTCAGCGTCTTGGCGAAGACCGGCACGAAGCCCTGCGCAAAGGCGCCCTCGGCGAAGAGGCGGCGAAACAGGTTGGGCAGCCACAGCGCCTTGGTCCAGGCGTCCATCAGCGGGCTCTGCCCGCCAAAGCGCGCATTCAGGGCGAGGTCGCGTGCGAAGCCGAGCACGCGGCTGCCGAGCGTGAACGTGGTCTGCACGATGACATTGCGCGCAAGCGACATGAATTCGTCCGGCTATCGGTCGAAGGAGACTGGCGCGCGCGCCAGCGTATGGGCGGGAATGCGTGGCGCGGTCGGGGCGTGCGAACGCAGCACGTCGACGAGACGCTTGGTGAGAGGCTCGTCCATCTCGGGCGGCATGCCGCCGCCGTCGAGCATTTCCACATAGAAGACGTCATGCACGGAAGGGCCATAGGCGCCGACGTGGGCGGAACGGATGGAAAGGCCGGCGTCCGCGAGCTCGCGGGCGATGTCGTAGAGAAGCCCGGCGCGGTCGCGGCCGGAGACCTCGATCACGGTGGAGGCAGAGGACGCCTCGCGGTCGATCAGGATCAGCGGTGAGATGATGAAGGCGGCGTGGCGTCGGCTGGCGGCCGGCGCCTTGCCGGGGCGCTTCACGCCCTCGCCTCCTGCCGCGGCGGCGCGAAGATCGTCCATCAGCCGGGCCAGGGCATGAGGATGGTCGGCGCCGATCGGCTGGCCGCGCGAATCCTGAACGTCGAACACGTCGAGCACGCGGCTGTCGCCATTCTCGTAGAGGTGAGCGGCGACGATGTTGGCGCCCGCAGCGCTGAGCGCGCCGCAGAGATCGGCGAACAGGCCCGGCCGGTCGGGGGCCGAGACGAGGATTTCCGTGGCCGACTTTCCACTGTCGATGTTGGACGCAACGGTGATGGGCTGGTTCGATACGGCAAGCGCCGCCGCGTGGCGCGCCTGGGCGTCGAGCGTGAACCCAACCCAGTAGGCGTCCTCGACGTCGGCGAGCGCGGGCGCGGGGCCGATGCGCTTGGCGAGCGCGGTGCGGGCTGCTTCGGCGCGGTCGGCGAGCTGGGCGCGAACGCTGGTCTCGTCAGTGCGGCTGCCGCGCAGGGCGGCTTCGGTGGCATAATAGAGATCGCGCAGGAGCTGTCCCTTCCAGCCATTCCACACGCCCGGCCCGACGGCGCGGATGTCGGCAACGGTGAGGATCAGCAGGAGGCGCAGGCGCTCCAGATTGCCGACGCGGTCGGCGAATTTCGAAATGGTCTGCGGGTCGGAGATGTCGCGCCGCTGCGCGGTGTCGCTCATCTCGAGATGGTTGCCGACCAGCCAGGCGACGAGTTCGGCCTCGTCCTCCGCCAGCCCGAGGCGCAGCGACGCAGAACGCGCCTGCTTCGCGCCTTCGATCTGCTGGTCGCCTTTGCCCTTTCCGGTGTCGTGCAGCAGCATGGCGAGATAGAGCGCGCGGCGGTTCTGGATCTTCGGGAACAGCTCGGTCGACAACGGGTGAGCGTCCTTGAACAGGCCGCGCTCGATGTCGTGGATGGTCTCGACCGCCTTCAGCGTGTGCTCGTCCACGGTGAAGTGGTGATACATATTGAACTGCGTCTGGCCGACGATGCGGCCGAACTCCGGCACGAAGCGGCCCAGCACGCCTGCCTCGTTCATCAACGGCAGGGTGCGGTTGTCGGTGTTCTTGCCGGTGATGATGTCGAGAAACATGGCGCGCGAGTCGTCATCCGTCCGCGCCTGGCGCGTCACCGCCCAGAGCGAGCGGCGGGCGGCTGTCATCGCTTCGGGATGGATGTCGCTATGGCGTTCATTGGCGAGCCAGAACAGGCGCATCAGCTTGCGCGTATCGGCGACGAACATGTCGGGGTCGGTGATGGTGATACGGCCGCCGTCGATCGCGAAGCCTTCTTCCTTGAGCGGCTTTGCCGCCGCAGCCGGGATCAGGCGAGGGCGCCCGCCGGGGCGCTTCTTCTCGTCGATCTCAAGCTTGGCGCAGAGGATGCGGGTGAGCGCGCCGACTTCTTTTGCCGCAAGGAAGTAGCGCTTCATGAAACGCTCGACCGCGGTGACGTTCTGGCGCGCCGTGTAGCCCATGCGCGTCGCCATCTCGGGCTGCAGGTCGAACGACAGACGTTCTTCCGGCCGGCCGGTGAGGAAATGGAGATGGCAGCGCACTGTCCAAAGAAAGCGCGCCTCGCGCAGGAACACCGCCTTGTCGGCCGGCGTGAAGGCAGCGTTGTCGAGCACTTCAACGAGCGTGCGGCCGCCGTGGATGTATTTGGCGAGCCAGAATAGCGTCTGCAGGTCGCGCAGCCCGCCCTTGCCGTCCTTCACATTGGGTTCGACGCGGTAACGTGAATCGCCCTCGCGTGCGTGACGTTCATTGCGCTCTTCCAGCTTGGCGGCGACGAACTCCGCGCCGCGCCCCGCGATGACGTCCTTCTGGAACCGCTCGACGAGCTTTTCGGCGACGCCTTTGTCGCCAAACAGGAAACGCTGGTCGAGGATCGAGGTGCGGATCGTCACATCCTCGCGTGAGAGCTTGATGCACTCGTCGATGGTGCGGAAGGCGTGGCCGACCTTGAGCCCCATGTCCCACAGCGCATAGAGCATGTACTCGATGACGCTCTCGGCCCACGCGGTCTGCTTGTAGTTGCGCACGAACAGGAGATCGACGTCGGACGACGGCGCGAGCACCGAGCGGCCATAGCCGCCGACGGCCAGCACCGACATCCGCTCCGCCTCGGTCGGGTTGTGGGCGCGAAAGATGTGGACGACGGTGAAGTCATAAAGAGCGGACAGCGCCTGATCCATTACGGCCGAAAGGAGCGCGGCGGTATCGAGGCCGTCGGCGCCCTCCTCCAGCCGGTCCTGCGCGATCATGCGACCGCGGAACAGGGCGGCGTGTATCAAGTCGAGCGCACGGGCGCGCTGGGCCGCGGGATCAGACCCGTTGTCGAGCGCAGCGGCGGTAAGCTGGATGCGCAGCTTCCGGCCATCCACGATATCCGCGATGCGCCAGGGGCCCGGCTTGGTCGCGCCGGATCGTTGCGTCGGCGGCATGTCGCCAATTGCGCGTTCGTCAGGGGCTTCCCGGGGGGCGTCCGTCATCCCGCGTTCTCTAAACCCGTTTGGCGCCCCGCAACAGATGGGACGGCATGAGACAACAACGCCCAGAGTCGAGAAAATAAGGCGTGAACGGGCCAAACTGCGCCAGTTGCCCTGCCGCCCCCCACGCGGCAGGCTCGCGCCGGGACCGGCCGGGGCGCGCTTTGGAAATAAATCCTCTCGAGATCGCCGCCACGGCTTTCACGCTGGTCTGCGTTGTCCTCGCGGTTCAGCGCAGCCTTTGGCAATTTCCGTTCGGCGTTGTCGGCACGGGCCTGTCCTTTTTCATGTTCGTGGGCGGCAACCTTTATTCCAGCGCCGCGCTGCAGGTCTTTTTCCTCGCCGTGCAGTTCTACGGCTGGTGGTACTGGCTGAAGGGCTACAAGGGTGGCAGGCCGCCGATCCGCACCACGCGCACACGCCTTGTCGCCGGGCTCTGCGCTGGCGCGCTCGCCCTGGCCATTCCGCTCGGCCTCGCATTCGATGCGTGGACGGACGCGCAGAACCCGATGCTGGATGCCGGCATTTTCACCCTGAGCGTCGTCGCGCAGTTCCTGCTGGACCGGAAGCGGATCGAGAACTGGCCGATCTGGGCGGTGATCAACGTTGTGTCGGTCTACGTCTACGCCACGCAGGGACTCTGGGTTTACGCCGGGCTCTACGTTTTCTTCTTCTTCAACGCCTTTTGGGGCTGGTGGGAATGGCGCAAGGAGATGCGCGGCTATCCTGCTGGGGCGAAAGGCGCTGCATGAGCTTCCTGACCAAGCCAGCGCGCGGCTTCGTGCTCGGCAAGTTCATGCCGCCGCATGCGGGGCATGTGTACCTCTGTGACTTCGCGCGCGCCTATGTCGAGGAACTGACAATCCTCGTCTGCTCCCTGCCCGACGATCCGATTCCCGGCGCAGTCCGCTTCGCCTGGATGAAGGAGCTGTTCCCGTCGGCGCGTGTCGTTCATTGCGAGGAAATCCTCCCGCAACTGCCGGAAGACGATCCCGAGAATTTCTGGCCGATCTGGCGCGACGTGATGCAGCGCTATCATCCCGAGCCGATCGACGTGGTGTTTGCCTCCGAGCCATATGGCCATCGCCTGGCTATTGAGGCCGGCGCGCGTTTCGTGCCGGTGGACGAAGCACGGACGGCCTTTCCGGTTTCGGCGACCGCCATCCGCAACGATCCTTATGCCTACTGGCGTTTCCTGCCCGGGCCGGTGCGACCCTACTATCTGAAGCGCGTCACGCTGTTCGGCGCCGAGTCGACCGGCAAGACCTCGCTGGCAGCGCAGCTCGCGCGGCATTTCGATACGGTGGTCGCGCCCGAATACGGCCGGTTCCATACCGAAGCCTTCGGCGCCAACGCCACGTCGCCGGAAGACATGCGCCAGATTGTGATGGGGCATCTCGCAGGGGTCGCCGCCGCAAGCCTGCGCGCCAATCGCGTGTTGATCGAGGATACCGATCCGGTTCTTACGGCGATCTGGTCGGACATACTCAGCGGCTCTCGCGATCCCTGGTTCGGCCGGTATCGCGACTACCCCGATCTCTATCTCTTCTGCGACATCGACCTGCCCTGGGTCGACGACGGCACGCGCTACTTCTCCAATCCGGAAGACCGCAGGAAATTCCACATCGCCTGCGAGCGCGAACTCGTCTCTCGTGGCATGAAGTTCATTCGCATCAACGGCACGCCCGAACTGCGCCGCGCCAGGGCCATCGAGGCGGTCGAGGCGCTGTTGAAGCAATCGCCAGCACGCCGGTGATTGGCGCGATTCAGCCGAATCTGCTGCTGGAAAAAGCGCCGCCTTGAAGACAAAACTTCAATTCGCTCAAGGCGCGCGATGTGCGCGAAATGGGGGATAAGAAAAAACTTATCCCCGCCCTCTCTGCCGGAGCGATACTGCCCCGCATGATGGAGGCAGGCCACTTGGGACCTCGACACGATCCGACGACGACGATTTTCGGAAAACGGACCGGCGGCGACGACGACGACGATTTTAGAATCGAACCGGAATCGGCGGCGGCGAAAAAGTGACGGCCGGCTGGGGGAGCAGCCGGCCGTACTTCTGTGCATCACGTCAGATGGTGGAGCGGGTTCAGGCCGCGCCGCCACCCACAAAGGCCGTCGCCAGGACGTAGATGACAGCGGCAACGCTGGAGAGGGCGACCGTAAGCAAGCCGAAAGAGCCGATGTCGCCGAGCTTCGAGGTTTTGATCAGACCGTTCATTTTTTTCTCCGTTTCTTTTTCTGCGGCTGCGCCATCTCAGTGGGCCTCGCCGTTGCAGACTTGTTTGCAACCCCCGTGCCAGACTTTTTTAACTCTCATAGTCGTTGTTTTTATTGAGTTTTCGGTGTGAAGGCTTCGGAGCCTTCGCACATTTCAGGCGCCTTTCACCACGGATATGGCGGATTTCACCATCGATGTGGCGAATAGCGCAGCGCTAGCTAAGGTCGGAGCGAGAGACCTTCGTGAGCCGGTAGACCAGCTCTAACGCCTCCTTGGGGGTGAGCGCGTCCGGGTCGAGTTGGGCCAGCAGTTTGTCGGCTTCCGAGGGTGCACGGTCTTCGGCAGGCGGCGGCGTGAAGGCGGCAAAGAGGGGAAGTTCCTCCAGCCGCTTCGCCGAGCCTTCCTTGGCTTCGAGTCTCTTCAGCACCGCCTCGGCGCGGCGAACAGCGGCCGCGGGAAGGCCGGCGAGTTTGGCGACCTGGACACCGTAGGAGCGGTCGGCCGGGCCGGGCTTCACTTCATGAAGGAAAACGAGGTCGCCCTTCCACTCCTGCGCCCTGAGAGACGCGTTGGCGCAGGCCTTCAGCGTGTCGGCGAGGCCAGTAAGCTCATGATAGTGCGTCGCGAACAGCGCACGGCACTTGTTGACCTCGTGCAGGTGCTCGACAGCCGCCCATGCGATGGCGAGGCCGTCCCACGTCGAGGTGCCCCGGCCCACTTCGTCGAGGATGACGATGGAGTTGGGGGTCGCCTGGTTGAGGATGGCGGCGGTCTCGATCATCTCGACCATGAAGGTGGACCGGCCACGGCTGAGATCGTCCGAGGCGCCGACGCGGGAGAAGATGCGGTCGGCGAGGCCGAGGCGCAGCTTCCGAGCGGGAACGTAGCAGCCGGCCTGCGCGAGAATCGCAAGCAGCACGTTCTGGCGAAGGAAGGTCGACTTGCCCGCCATGTTTGGGCCGGTGACGAGAATGAGGCGCGGACCTGCCTCCCCTCGCGCATCGAGCCGGCAATCATTGGCGGTGAAGCCCTGGCCGCTGGCGCGCAGCGCGGCTTCGACAACGGAATGGCGCGCGCCTTCAGCTTCGAAGATGGGTGTGTCAGCAAGTTCGGGGCGAACAGCAGAGGCTTCGGCCGCCCATTCCGCGTTGGCGGCGGCGACATCGAGGCGGGCAAGGCCGTCGGCGACCGAGGCCAGTTCCGCACTCAGCCCGTCGGCGTCCGCGACGAAGCGATTGAAGATGTCCATCTCGCGCGCCAGCGCTTCGTCGTCGGCTCGCGAGATCTTGGCTTCCAGTTCGTTGAGCGTCGTGGTCGAGAAACGCATGGCGTTGGCCATGGTCTGGCGATGGATGAACGTCGCCGCCAGCGGCGGCTTCATCATCGCCTCGCCGTGCCGCGCGTTCACCTCGATGAAATAGCCCAGCACGTTGTTGTGCTTGATGCGCAGACCCGAAACGCCGGTTTCTTTCGCGTAGTCGGCCTCGAGGCCCGCAATGACGCCACGTGCGTCTTCCTTGAGTGCGCGCGTCTCATCCAGCGCGGGGTCGTAGCCCTGAGCGATAAAGCCGCCGTCGCGCGCCTGCACGGGAAGTTCGCGCCCCAGCGCGGCCGCCACCTGTTGTGCAAAGGCTGCGAGTTTAGGCTTGTCGGTCAGCGTCAGCGCGGCGCAGGCGGAGGCGATCTCTTTCGGCGGTTCGTCCTGGCTGGAAAGATCGGCGCAGATTTGCTCCCCGACGGACAGGCAGGCGGCCAGAGCGGCAAGATCGCGGGGGCCGCCGCGACGAAGGGAAAGACGCATGCGAGCGCGCTCGATATCGCTGGCGCGTTTCAGCGCATCGCGAGCAAACTCGCGCCGCTCGGAGGCGTCCAGGAAGAAGGCGACGGCATCGAGTCTGCCGGTGATTTCCGCGGCGTCGCGCGAGGGGCGGCCGATGCGCAGCGCCAGCAGGCGGGCGCCGGCGGCGGTCACGGTGCGATCGACCGAGGCGACCAGCGACCCCTGCCGCTGTCCTCGAGAGGAGCGTTCGATTTCGAGGCTCGCACGGGTGGCAGGATCGATCGCGAGGAAGGCTTCGGGGGCCGATCGCAGCGGAGGATCGAGCCTCGCCTGCCCGCCTGCCTGTGTCAGGGCGAGATAGTCGAACAGCAGGGCGCAGGCGATCAGTTCGGCGCGCGAGAAAGCGCCGAAACCATCAAGCGTCGAGACGCCGTAGGCTGATTTCACCAACCGCTCACCGAGCTTGGCATCCGCCCGCGCGCCAGGGCGCGGCGTCAGCACCAGCCCTTGAACGGCGCGAGCGACGTCTTCGTGCTTGAGGTCGACATCAGAGACCAGAACTTCGCGCGGAGCGGTTGCCGAGAGCACATCGTCAAGCGCGGCAGGCGACAGACCGAAGACTTCGAAGCGGCCGGTCGAGACGTCCGCCAGCGCGAGGGCCGCCTCGCGTCCGCCTCCCGCTATGCCGATGGCGGCCAGACAGTTGGCTGAGCGGGCCTCAAGCAGCGCCTCCTCGGTGATCGTGCCGGGCGTCACGACACGCACGATTTCGCGGCGAACGACGGCCTTCGACCCCCGCTTCCTGGCCTCGGCGGGATCCTCGGTCTGCTCGCAGACGGCGACGCGATAACCGTTGCGGATCAGCTTGGAGAGATAGCTCTCGGCGGCATGATGCGGCACGCCCGCCATGGGAATGGGCTGGCCATTGTGCTGGCCGCGGAAGGTCTGAGTGATGTCGAGCGCCCTGGCGGCGGTGATCGCGTCCTCGAAGAACAATTCGTAGAAATCACCCATCCGGAAGAACAGGAGCGCGTCCGGATGACGCGCCTTCATTTCGAGGTATTGCGCCATGAAAGGCGTCGCGCCCTCTGCGGAGAGCGCTGTTGAGGACACATCTTGCCCCGCTGAAGTGGATTCGCCCGCCTTCACGCTTGATTCGAACCCCGTTTACGGCTGAATGCGCGCCAGCCTGCGTGTCGCCTCTTTCGGCGAGGCTCATGCCTAGTGATCCGAGCCCTCGCCCTCAAGCCCAAAGACAATGACCTCAAAACGCCCTAGCCTCACCGACGAAGAAGCGCTCGCCTTCCACCGCTATCCACAGCCGGGGAAGCTGTCGGTAACGCCCACCAAGCCGATGGCGACGCAGAAGGACCTGTCGCTGGCGTATTCGCCCGGCGTGGCCGTGCCGGTGCTGGCGATCGCGAAGGATCCCGACCTCGCCTACGACTACACGTCCAAGGGCAACCTGGTAGCGGTGATCTCGAACGGCACGGCGATCCTGGGCCTTGGCGATCTCGGGCCGCTGGCTTCCAAGCCGGTGATGGAGGGCAAGTCCGTACTCTTCAAGCGGTTCGCGGACGTCGATTCCATCGACATCGAAGTCGACGAGAAAGACCCGCAGAAATTCATCGAATGCGTGCGCGCGATTGGCGCGACATTCGGCGGCATCAACCTGGAAGACATCAAGTCGCCGGAGTGCTTCATCATCGAGAGCGAACTGCGGAGCAAGCTCGACATCCCGGTGTTCCACGACGACCAGCACGGCACAGCGATCATCGCGAGCGCCGGCCTGATCAATGCCTGCGAGATCACCGGCCGGAAACTGTCGGACTGCAAGGTCGTCATCACTGGCGCGGGCGCTGCCGGCCTTTCGGTCGCCGGCCTGATCCGCCACCTTGGTGTAAAGCGCGACAATATCCTGATGGTCGACCGCAGTGGCGTGATCTACGAAGGCCGCACGGAAGGCATGGACCAATTCAAGTCCGCCTTCGCTGTCAAGACCAAGAAGCGCACGCTGACGGAGGCGTTCGAGGGCGCCGATGTGTTCATAGGCCTGTCGGTCAAGGGCATGGTGACCAAGGACATGGTCGCCCGCATGGCCAAGAACCCGATGATCTTTCCGATGGCGAACCCGGACCCGGAGATCACGCCGGAAGAGGTCAAGGAGGTCCGCTCCGACGCCATCATCGCGACGGGCCGGTCGGACTATCCGAACCAGATCAACAATGTGCTGGGCTTCCCCTACATCTTCCGCGGCGCGCTGGATGTGCGCGCCCGCACCATCAACGAAGAGATGAAGGTCGCGGCGGCGAAAGCGCTGGCGCAGCTCGCGCGCGAAGACGTGCCGGATGAAGTGGCGGCCGCCTACGCCGGCGCGCGCCCGACGTTCGGTGCGGAATACATCATCCCTGCCCCGTTCGACCCGCGCCTCATCTGGTATGTGCCGCCCTTCATAGCGCAGGCCGCGATGGACACCGGGGTCGCGCGCAAGCCGATCGCCGACATGGACGCCTATCGCGACAGCCTGGCGCAGCGCCTCGACCCGTCTGCGAGCTTCCTGCAGCGCATCCACGGCGCCGTTCGCCGCGAGCCCAGCCGCCGCCGCATCGTGTTCGCGGAGGGCGAAGAACCGGCCGTGATCCGCGCCGCCTGGCAATTCAAGACGCAGGAACTGGGTGAACCCATCCTCGTCGGTCGCGAAGAGCAGGTTGCGCGCAATATGCAGCTGCTCGGCCTGTCGGCTTCCGACATCACCATCACCAATGCGCGCACGTCGTCCCACAACGCTGAATATGTCGACTACCTTTACCGGCGCCTGCAGCGTCAGGGTTATCTGCAACGCGACGCGCAGCGCCTGATCAACCAGGACCGCAACGTCTTTGCTGCCACCATGGTTGCCTTGGGCCACGCCGACGGCATGGTGACGGGCGTCACCCGCAACTACGCGACCTCGCTGTCGGATATCCTGCTTGCGATCGACAAGCGCGAGGATGTGCGGCCGATCGGTGTCTCGATCGTGATCGGCAAAGCCGGCCCGATGTTGATCGCGGACACCAGCGTCACCGAAATGCCCGGCGCGCAGGAACTGTCGGAGATCGCGATCTCCGCAGCTGAGGCAGCACAGAAACTGGGTTTCACGGCGAAGCTGGCCTTCCTCTCCTACTCGACCTTCGGCAACCCGCCGGGCGAGCGCATGGAGAAGGTTCGCGATGCGGTGGCGATCCTCGACGCACGGAAGAATGTCGGCTTTGAGTATGATGGCGAGATGGCGGTCGATGTTGCGCTGAACCCGGATGCGCGGCGGCTCTATCCGTTCGCGCGGCTGACGGGGCCGGCCAACGTTCTGGTGATGCCGGCGATCCACTCAGCCTCGATCTCGACCAAGATGGCGGCGGCATTGGGCGGAGCGACCGTAATCGGGCCGCTTCTGTTCGGCCTCAAGCACTCGGTGCAGATCGCTCAGCTCGATGCGACAGCGCAGGACATCGTCAACCTGGCGGCGTTCGCGGCGTACAATCCCAGGAGCTGATCGCTTCGTCTATTCCGCGGCGAGCGGCGCTGGTGTGGCTGCCGACTTTGGAAGGCGTGACTGGCGATACCATTCGGCTGCGGACAGAGCGACCGGTATTAGGCCGAGCCCCGCCGTCAGAAGGAACACGTAGGTGAAGCCGTCGCTTTCGATCAGCGCACCGAGCCACGGCCGGCCTAGCTGGCCAACCAGCATGGTGAGCGAGCCGAGCAGCGCGGCCTGAACCGCGGCGTACTTCGGATTGATCATCGAGGTGAGATAAGCGAGGTAGACCACGCTGGCGAACCCGACCGCGAGGTTCTCGCCGAGGATCGCCGTGGTCAGCCGCGCCATGCGGAGCTGGTTGTCTCCGAACGCGCCGAACAGTGCGTCGAGATGCGTGAAGCCCAGGAACGCATCCATGCCGGAGGCGCCGCTGGCGAGATCGGCGAACAGGATGTTGGTCGCCGCTGCAAGCGCCGCCGCGATCACCAGCGAGGGCATGCGGCCGATCAATTTCAGCAGCAGGCCGCCGCCCGCGATGCCGGCGATGATTGCGACAACACCGATCATCTTGGAAGCGAACGCCACCTCAGTCGCCGTGTGGCCAAGAGCGCCATAGTTCGCGCCCATGTAGAAAGGATAGGCGAACGAGCCCCAGATGTTGTCGGCAAACCTGTAAGTGAGGATGATCGACAGCGCGAGCAAGGCTACCCAGCGCAGCCGTTCGATCAGGTCGACCAGAGGCTCGATCACAGCGCCGAACAGGCCGCCAGACGCCGATTGAAGCCAGGGCGGCAGCGAGCGGTGCGTTGCCTGGGGCGAGGCGGATTTCGGCTTGCGGATCCAGAGAAGCCAGATCGCGCAGGCCGCTGGCGCGAGCACGGTGGCCGCGACGATCAGTGGGCCCATGGTGAGCGTGAACGGCCCGGGCTTTGCGTTCGCGGGATCGGTGAGCGAGGCATACATGAACGAACCGAGCGTCCAGAACGCCCAGACCCAGCCCAGCGCAACGATGCCGACCACGACGTTGCGAGCCGTGCGGTCGAAGCGGCGTTCGAGCTCCGGATCGACGGCCTTCGCCGGCGCGGGTGGCCGCGTGGGTTCGGGCGCGAGGATCGATCCCGCCAGCGTCAACGCCATGATGAGAGCGAGAACAAACAGGACGCCATTCCAGCTCATGTGGTCGGAGAGGATCAGCGCCCCTGCCCCACCGACGAAAGCCGCCGAGCGATAGCCCCCCTGCACAAGCGCGGAGAACGAGTCGATATCGTCCTTCGTCTTCGCCGTCTCAATGCGCCACGCGTCGAGCACGATGTCGAACGTCGCAGAGATAAACGAGGCGAGCACAGCGAGGCCCGCGATCGCCAGAAGATCGGTGGTGGGGTTCAGCGTGGCGAAGCCGAACAGACAAATCACCTGCAGGCCCTGTAGCGGCAGGAACCAGCCGCGGCGCAAGCCGAAGCGCTGGAAGAACGGCGCCGCCGTGCGATGAAGCACGGGCGACCACAGGAACTTGAACGAGTAGGCGAGCGCCGACCAGGACAGCACGCCGATGGTGGCGGTGGAAATGCCTTCGGTCGTAAACCACGCGGCGAGCGTGCCGCCGACAATGCTGAACGGCAGGCCGGAGGCGAAGCCCAGCATCAGCATCGCCAGACGGCGGCGATCGTTGAATATGGACGGCTTGCGCGTTTGCGCCAGCGCAGCGTCAGCGGTTGCGGCCGCCTCGCTCATTCCGCAGCCACCTTGGTCTGCCTCGCCCAGCGCATCGCGAGCTCGCGCAGGCGCGGCGGATCGATGGGCTTGGCAGCGAGCTGCGAAACGCCGGCTTCGCGGGCGAGATCTTCGAGCTCTGGGTTCACGTCGGCCGTCACGGCGACGATCGGGGTTTCGGACGCAGGGCCGGTAAGACGCCGGATGCGGCGCGTCGCCTCTAGCCCATCCATCACTGGCATGCGGATGTCCATGAAGACGACGCAGTAGTCGTTTTCGCCGATCCTTTCCAGCGCCTCGGCGCCGGTGCCCGCCGTATCGACGCGGAACCCTGCGGCGGTGAGGGCGCTGCGGGCCAGCAGGGCGTTGACGGCGTTGTCGTCGGCTATGAGGACGGAGCCCGCCTCACCAGGCTTCGGGCCTTCGCCTCGTGGCTCGGACTGGACGGCGCCTGCGAGCGTCAGGCCGACGCGGTCGATGATGGAGGCGGCTCGCAGTGGGCGGATGAGGTAGCCGGCGCAGCCCATCTGGCGGAACTGTTCGATGCGCGAACGGTCGCCGGGACGGAGGACCACGAGCGTGCGCACTCGTTTCGCCATCGCTTCGATCTGCGCCGGCGGCAGGGCGGCGTCGAGGATGGCTAGATCGGGGAACTCGTCCTGCGCAACCAGCCTCGCGCCTTCGCCCGCGAGCGCGGCGATGCAGGCAAGACCGGAGGCGGGCGGCAGGCTCGTCGTCACCTTGAGAGTCTTGCGCCGGATATGTGGCCGCATTGCGGGTGTCGGGCCGGCCTTCAGCGGCAGCCATACGCGGAACAGCGCGCCCTGCCCCCAGACTGACGAGACATCGACCGTTCCCCCCATCGCGGCGACGAGGCGCGCGACGATGGCGAGGCCGAGTCCGACGCCACCATCGCGGCGAGCATCTGCGGCGCTAACCTGGCTGAAGGCGTCGAAGAGACGGGCGCGGGCATGCTCGGGAATGCCAGCGCCGGTGTCGCGAACAATGAGGTCGACGCCTTCTCCCATCTCACCGGGCCGCGCCTCAATCAGGACGGCGCCTTTATCGGTGAACTTGATGGCGTTGCCGGCGAGGTTGAAGAGAATCTGGCGGATGCGGCCGGCGTCGCCCACCAGGCGGGGCGGGAGGGAGGGGTCGACGATTGCCGCGATATCCAGCCCGGCGGCGTGGGCGCGGGGGGCGAGAAGTTCGGCGACGTCCTGGACGAGGTCGGCGGGGTCGAAGGGGGCGGCGTCGAGCGGGATGTCGCCCGCTTCCATGCGCGAGAAGTCGAGCACGTTGTTGAGGAGGTCGAGGAGGCGCGCACCGGATTTGCGGATGGCGGAGGCGTAGTCGCGATGGGCGGGAGAGAGCTCGCCCTCTTCCAGCAGCGCGGCCATGCCGAGGATGCCATTGAGGGGCGTGCGAATCTCGTGGCTGACGGCGGCGGTGAAGCGGTGGGCGGCGTCGGGTTCTTCCTTGAGGTCGGCGGTGGCGAGGCGAATGCCGGCGACGGGCGCGGAGACGCGCCAGCGGCGCCCGGCGGAATCGACGATCTGGGATGCGACCGGCGCGATGGGAAGGTCGAAGGGCGCGCGCATGCCTTCGGCGAGACCGGAGAGCGGGCTGGCCGAGATGACGCGGCCATTGGCGCCGATGACGAGCGCCGCGCCCGGCCAGCCGCGCGCGGCGGCGGACAGGACTTCAGCCGCTTCGGCTGCGGCAATAACAGGCGCGTCGGTCATGCCCGGAACTTGGGCCCGGTCTGCTGACCATAGGATTAACAGATGGGGCGAGAGGTCCGTTTTGAGCAGGAATTGCAGGGTGATTCACGCAGTGAGGCCTTGCGAAGCGCGGGCAGATGCGGGCATGGCCGGACGGTAGCGGTAGGTGAGCGCTTCGGCGGTGTGGACGCGGGCGACGCTCGCCGCGCCATCGAGATCGGCGATGGTGCGGGCGACTTTCAACACGCGATGATAGGCGCGGGCCGAGAGGGAGAGCTGTTCGGCCGCCTTCACCACGAGGGCGCGGGCGCCGCCGTCCAGCGCGCAGAGCGCTTCGATTTCCGCGCCGGGAGCATCGGCGTTGACGGCGCGGCGATTGTCGCCCGGCTCGCCAAAACGCTTCGCCTGTTTCTCGCGAGCCTTGAAGACGCGGGCGGCGGCCTCGGCGGTTCCTTCCGTGGGAGGCGGCAGGGAGAGGTCGGTTGCTGTGACGGCCGCGACATCGACGAAGAGATCGATGCGATCGAGGAAGGGGCCGGAAATGCGCGAGAAGTAGTTCGCCTGACACTGCGGACCTTTGCGGCATGCAAACGCGCCGGGCCCTCCACCGCACTTGCAGGGATTGGCTGCGGCGACGAGCTGGAAGCGCGAGGGGTAACGGACGTGGCGGTTGGCGCGGGAGATGACGGCCTCGCCGCCTTCCATTGGCTGGCGGAGACTGTCGAGCACCTGCGCATGGAATTCCGGCATTATGGAGCAACCACACCACTATTGATGGTGTATACCATCTCTAGATTGGGTGTTTACCTCGCGTAATGCCGACTTCTCAAACCTAGAGAGGTTGGAATTCCGTGGAAAAATTTGCGATTGCGTTGTTCGCGCTAGCGCTAGGTGGATCGGCTGCCTTTCGTGCTAGCGCGCCAATGCCCGGCGGCGGCGCAATCTGGGCCCGAGAATTCGAAGCGCATTTCGGTGTGCCGCTTTTTGCGAAAGGCGTCGCGGTAAACGACTATGCCCCGGGCGAAAATGCACAGCCTGCCACTGAGTATGGCGTCAAAAAATTGTTTGGTCAGAGTGAAGGGGCTGCCGTCCTTGTTGACGACTGTAGCGATTGTTTGGGTCTTATCTCCGGGGTGCAAAACCATGTCGGTTTCTTCGTCCTTCCCGAGCGGCGGGTCTGGTTCATCTCCCCAACGCCAAGCTGCGGGACGTATAAAGATACTTCGCGCCACGGTTACCCCAGTTGCAGGCGTCTTGCCGTAGTTCTGCGGCTGCAGAGTGGCGACGACGGGGAGCCCGACAGAAATCACGCTCTTGGTAACATCGATCCGAACATACGCGCGCAAGTCGCCAATGGTCGCAATGCGCTGCAGGTAGAAGGTCCGAAGAACAAAGACCAGGCCCAACGCAGCGACCGCCAGACCGCCAATCGCAACCCAATCTGGCTCCTTCTGGGGGCTCTGCTGCTGCTGGTTGGCGGTTGGGTTGGCTGGCGCGGGGTTGACCGGGACCACCTGCCTTTTGTCATCCACGCCGTTGGCGCTTTGGCGCTGCTCTATGCGGGGCTGTATTTGATCGTGATGAATCTTGGATAGGTGGGCGCCGCCTATGACGAGCCCCGCAAGCGCCAAACCCGCGCCTATTTGCGCGATGTCCTTCCATCCGGGTCGCGTCACAACCCACCCCCGCCAGCGGCCTTAGTCCGCTATCTGTATCGCTTTAGCCCCTATCACATCGAGGCATTGCATCAGGAACGCGGCTGAGAACCCGCCACGGGCTATCTTGTTGTTGAGGTTCTTGTCGTTCTCGCCATTGCCCAGCTTCGCGGCTAGATCGGCATAGGTGACGCCCCGGCGCCGCAGCTCGGCTTTCAGGACGTTTTTCGCGACTTCGGAATAATCAACTTCCGGTTGTTTCTTCTTGGCGGCCATTCTCGGCTCCAAAATACCATCATTATTGGTGGTATACACCCTTGACGGCGGTGGCGTCTACCATCATATAGGATGGTATACACCACGGGAAACGCCGGTATGAGCCAACACTTCCTCCTCTCCCCCGCCGCCAAGTCGCTGAAACTGGCTTCGGTTCTCCGCATGTCGGATGACGAGGCCCGCGCGGTATTTCGCAAGATCCGCTGGGCCGACACGGACGGCGAGCCGGTCTGCCCGAAGTGCGGCTGTGTCGAAGCTTACGAGATCACGACGCGCAAAATCTTCAAATGCAAAGGCTGCCTCGCGCAGTTCAGCCTGACTGCCGGGACGATCTTCGCGAGCCGCAAAATGGAAGTGCGGAACATACTCGCGGCCATCGCGATATTCGTGAATGGGGCCAAAGGCTACGGCGCCCTCCAACTCTCGCGCGATCTCGGCTGCGATTACAAAACCGCCTTCGTGCTTTGCCACAAAATGCGCGAAGCGATCGGCCTCGCTTCGGACAAGTCGATACTGGAAGGCACAGTCGAGCTCGATGGCGCCTACTTCGGCGGCTACGTGAAGCCCGCGAATAAGAAAACCGACCGCAAGGACCGCCGCCTTGCTGAGCAACAGACCGGCAAGCGACAGGTCGTGATTGCGATGCGCGAGCGTGCTGGCCGCACTCGCGCTTTTGTCGTGAAGGCAGAGCGTGATGGCGTTGCGCTCGCCACCGCCAACATCACCCCGAACTCAACCGTTCACGCTGACGAGGCTGCGCACTGGGACGTTCTCAGCGCGCGCTTCGATATAAAGCGCATCAATCACGGCGTTGCGTATTCGCTCGATGGCGCCTGCACCAACTCGGCAGAGTCATTCTTCTCGCGCTTGCGCCGCGCCGAGACTGGTATCCATCACCACATCGCGGGTCCTTACCTCAATGCCTATGCTTCGGAGATGGCGTGGCGCGAGGATTTTCGGCGCACGTCTAACGGCGCTCAATTCGCAATGATCGCCGACGCCGCGATGGCGGCTCCCGTGTCGAAGGCCTGGCGCGGTTATTGGCAGAGGAAGAGGGTGTGAGCGATTCGCTCACGCGCCGACTCGCCCTAAGCCATTGAATCGAGTGTCCATTTGGGGGTGGACATGGCCCCAACCCTGACCGAAAATTCCAAATCAGTGGCGCCCGTCGCCCCTGTCTCAAGTCTTCAAACCCGTGTCAGCGGGTCGGATGACTCCGGCAGTGAGAGCAGACCTGCTCCCACCGCCCGAACCGGAAGCGGAGGTACTCGCGTACCGAAACCGCCTTCGGCCAGACACAGAACACGTTTCCCATGCTCGTCTCCGTGGTCCCCGGTGAAAGCCGGGGGCTCCGGACCGCCTTTGCGCGCCCCGGGCCTTTTCAGGGCCGCTGAGGGCGGAGAAGCAGACGAAGAAGGGACGACGAGCGCCAAAGAGAGGCTCGCTTAAGTTCAGCGTGACTGTCAAGCTAGTCATCTCTAGGCCTCGCACGTTCCGGGATCGTTCCGGACAAAAGAAGAACCGCTCACGCGCTTGCCCCTCAACAGAAACCGTTGTATGGGGACTTATTATGAGCGATGGGTCATCAAATTTTTCCGAGGGCACCCGCTGGGACGAAGAACTCCAGCGTTGCGAACGTGAGCTGGAGGACATCTCCGGAGAGGAAAGCGCTCTTGCTGCCCGACGGAGCAGGGCTGAGACGAAACTCAAGCTCCTCCGCCAGCTTGCTGCGGTCGATAGTGGCGAGCCAATGCCGGAGCCCGCTCGTCTCGGTCGTGGCCTAGGCGCGCTTTTGGGAGACTATGCGGGGGCTAAAGAAAAAAAGAAGGTCGCTCACAATAAGCGGCCCAAGGGCGGTGAGCCCAAGGTAACTTGGGTGGCGGCAGTTGCAGCTTGGGTTGCCAGCACGCCCGCAGGAATGACCCACGCCGAGTTGAAGTCACAGATGCTTTCAACTGAATGGGGGCCGAAGTTTCGGGAGAGCGAGAAGGGCTATTACAATGCCCTCAGCCGCCTCCAGAATCGCGGAGTGATCAAGAAGCACGGCAACAGGCTTTACACTGCCGAGGCGTTGGAAAACTACCTGAAGGCCGTTGCTCAAGGCCGGATCACAGAAAAACCAGAGGCAATAGTAGGATCCTATTCGCCGATGGGCGAGGCGGTTCTGGATATTGTCTATCGCAATCGCTTCAAAGGAGTGAGGGCGCCTGACATCGTCGCCGAATTGCAAAACGACGTGGAATTCAAGGCGACTCTGACCCCCCACAGAACCGGCGCGTTCAACATCGTTGCCCGGTTGGTGCGCAGAAAACAGATCGTCAAAGGCGCAGACGGGCTCTGCTTTCCTGGCCCCCTAATCGGCGATCGAAACAAAGAGAGCAAATGGCTCAAGGCGCCGCCGGCGCCTTCAGAAGGCGATCAAGCATGATCGGAGCCAAAACGAATTCGACCGAAGAGGTGTCTGCCTCTTCGGTCGTTATCGGTGGGTCGCGCCCACTAACCTCGCCCCTGAACCGGGCTAACCCTGAGGGAGGTGTCACCGTGCGAAAAGCTCGCGCGATATTAGCCTGAGGTAGGATGGCAGCGCCTTGGGATCGCTTCCCGAGGCGCTCGCCGCCTATCCAACTGGGGCAGTTATAGGAAAATGACAAGAAAGTCAAGGAGTCGCTGGGGCGAATACAGCCGCAGCGGGCGCAAACGCATGGCGCAACTCACTTCCTACCCTCCACCACCAAATTCACACATCTGATCGGTGTTTACCGTTGGGGGCATCAGGCTTAACGCGCCACGTCTTGTACTCGCCATCCATGCCCGCGTACTCGATGTGACCGTCCTTGCGGAGGCCGCTGATGCAGGCGCCGATGCGCTTCGTCAGTATGACGCGCGTGGCCTCGTCAGGCTTGAGGCCTCGGTCCTTTATCCATTCGTAGGTGATGGCCTTGGAGGTCATAGGCGCCGTGGACGTGCGCAGCGCGTTCAACACGAACCGGCGCGAGTGACCGAAGTGCGCGCGATGCTTTATTGCGTAGCGGTTTTTCATGCGGCGGGAGAGGTCCGCGTCCGGGTCAAATAGCCGGATCGTGGCGTCCAGGTGGTCTATATCGACCATCACCTTTTTGGCGTCAGCCACTAGGTTTTCGTGGAGCTTGATAAGCTCGGCGCGTTTGGCCTGAAGGCCGGAGATCGTGTTAGGGCGTTCCATAGTCTCATGGTATACACCATCAACAACGATGGTACAAGCCATCATTTGCAGCGCCAAGAGCGCCCCGTCGTTGCGGCGGGGCGCTCCCGGGTCTAGGGTTGTGACTGTTCTTCGCGGTTTTGATCAACATTGGCGCGAAGGGCGGATTGTGAGGGCGGTGGTGCGAAGCTAGCGCTTCCTCCATCGCTCTCTGCTTTTGCGAGATACGTGAACACGGCTGCTGTGCACAGCAGTGACGCGATCAGAACCTCAAGCCAGATGCGCTGATTTACGTGGGGCCTCCTTTCTAGCGGATCGGAGGCGTTTGCCGCGCTCGTTCCGCGGCTAACTATTGATATGAGAAAAGCACTTTCCACAATATGATAAGAATGGCCGTGGCTCTGCTATTTCAGGATTGACTTACCGCAAATTCTAACAAACGGAGCACCCGCTCAACAGCGGCCTGTCAGTCTTCACCACCACATCTAGCTGGTAACACCACCACATCTAGTGGTGTGGCTGCTCCATAATGCCGTGGAATTCGGGAAGCTCGTCGAGGAAGAGGACTCCGTGATGCGCCATGGAGGCTTCGCCGGGGCGAGCCTTGATGCCGCCGCCGACCATGGCGGCCATGCTGGCGGAATGGTGCGGTGAGCGGAATGGGCGTGTGCGCGACAGGCGCCCGCGTTCGAGCAGGCCGGCGATGGAGTGGATCTGGCTGACTTCGAGAAGCTCGCGCGCCGACAGCGGCGGCAGAAGGCCCGGCAAGCGTTGCGCCAGCATGGACTTGCCCGAGCCCGGCGGGCCGATCATCAGGAGATTGTGGCCGCCGGCGGCGGCGATCTCGAGTGCACGCTTGGCGCCTTCCTGGCCTTTCACGTCGCGCAGGTCGGGCACGTGAGCAGGATCGGCAAGCGGCCCGGACTTGGCCGGCATGATGTGGCGCGTGCCCTGGAAATGGTTGATCAGCGAGATGAGGGAGGGCGCGGCGAGCACCGTGCCGCCGGACCAGGCGGCTTCCGGACCGCAGGAAGCGGGACAGACCAGCGCCATTTCCATCGCTTCGGCCGCCATCGCGGCGGGAAGCGCGCCGGCGGTGTCGGCGAGCGCGCCATCAAGCGAGAGTTCGCCGATGGCGGCGACGCCTTCGAGCGAGTCCTTCGGGATGGCGCCAATGGCGGCGAGGATCGCAAGCGCGATGGCGAGATCGTAGTGGCTGCCTTCCTTCGGCAGGTCGGCCGGGGCGAGGTTGACGATGACGCGTTCGGGCGGGAGCGAGAGGCCGAGCGACACGAAGGCGGCGCGCACCCGATCCTGGCTTTCCTTCACCGCCTTGTCGGGGAGGCCGACGATGGCGAAGTAGTTCGAGCCGCCCGAAAGCTGAACCTGCACATCGACAGGGCGAGCCTCGACGCCTTCGAACGCAAATGTGGTGATGCGGCTGACCATGAGCCCGTCCCCCACTCCGGATTGCTCCGGCCCAACGTGGAAATGGCTAGCAGGCCATTTGGAACATTTCAAGAACATAAGTTGTGGATTTTCGATTTTTCGGCGCGGGCTCGTTCGGACCAGCCTCCGCTCCTGCGGAGCTTCGGCTTGGCAAGCCGGGCGCACTTTTTCTATCGGACCGGCGCGCGCCGTCCGTGGTGTTCTAGCTCGTCCCTCCAGATGAGGGAGCGGGGCGCGTGGGTCAGCGCCGTGAGGTAGTCCTCATGTCCCGCCTTGTGAGCGGGCAGTTGCGCGTCATCACGCGCCCCGGATCGGTCGTCTTTCCCGGTGCCGGACATGGAGTTGACGCGATAGCCCCCG
>JAUYPV010000157.1 GCA_030697555.1 Hyphomonadaceae bacterium | reverse complement strand
CGGGGGCTATCGCGTCAACTCCATGTCCGGCACCGGGAAAGACGACCGATCCGGGGCGCGTGATGACGCGCAACTGCCCGCTCACAAGGCGGGACATGAGGACTACCTCACGGCGCTGACCCACGCGCCCCGCTCCCTCATGCAAAGAGGGGCCGAACTGAAGCGACACGCGGCGAACCCTTCGCGCGCGAACGAGAGATCATGCCAGCCGCCGCGCTGGCCAGGAGGAGAAAGACATGGCGCACAATCCCTATCGCGACGACTTCACCCTTGCGCTCGACAATGCGCGCAAGGCGATGAGCAAGGGCAACCTCGCGCAGGCGAACCAGTGGACGAGGCTCGCCGAACGCCACCTCGCCATCACCTACAGGCTCGCAACCATCATGGACGCGCAGAACCCGCTCGTTCCCGGGCGGTAGCGACGCCCTGGCGCGAAGCCGCGACGTACATCGACATTCGAACAACGAAAGAGACCCTCATGCTTCCCAACAACGAAGATTTCCTCATCGATCTGGATCGCGCCTACGAGGCAGCCGAGCGTGGCGACTATCGCGCCGCCGAGCGCTGGACCAGCCTTGCCGAGCGCAAGCTCGCCATGTTGCGCCAGGTCCTCGATACGGCCGACAGGATCGGCATTACGCCGAAGATGCTGGAGGGCGTCCTCGAGAGGGTTTTCGAGTCCTCCAGACCTGTTCCGCCGAAAGAGTTATCTCCCGGAAAATCCCCGGGATGATGTGCGCGGTGTGCGGGCGCTACCTCCGCGCCATCACCTCGAACCGGTGGTCGAGGTCGATCAGCGAGTCCGCCAGCGCCACAACCGCGTGGATATCGGCCTCGAGCTGCACCAGCGCCGCCCGCGTCGCGGCAGGTTTGCGGAAGCTGGGCGGCTCGAACAGGTTGCGGCCGAAACGCTTGGGCATCGCGATATGCATGATGCGGCCCTCGCATAGCATCGTCGGCCGCTCGAAGTCGGGCAGCTCGCCCAGCGCCAGGAACTTCTCCATGAAGGCCGGATGGAGCAGGGCGCGCGCCGCGACCTGGTCATTGCCATAGACCTCATAGATCTTCTCGAACACCGGATCCTCAAGCGCGATACGCTGGCGCCGCGTCGCGCCGACGCGCTTGAAGAAATTGCCGAGCCCGCCCAGCTCCGGCGAGACGGCCGTCACCGCCTCGGTGTCGCGCGGCAGCGACAGCGTCACCAGCAGCCCGTCGAACAGCGTGCGCCGGCTCTTGCCCGTGCCGCGCTCGGTCTTCAGCTCGACGATGTTGAGCGGCAGGTTGCGGTGCGTGCCGAAGATTTCGTCATCGGCATGGACGCGCTCGAACGAGGCCATCACGCCCTCGTCCACGAGGCTGGCGATGTCGGGCGTGACGGCGTGGCGATAGGACAGCTCGCCGAACGTCGCCGCGAGCCTGGGCAGCACCTTGTCCTTGTAGAGCCGCGCATACTTGCCCGACAGCTCCATCGAGGCCCAGGCATAGCCGGCGAGTCCAGGCACGACGATCAGCGCCACCAGCTCCTCGAAGTCCGGCGGATCGCCCGTGAACTGTCCATAGGTCGCCAGTGCGATCCCGCCGGCAACGCACAGCGGCACACGCAGCATCGCCCGCATGTTGATCTGCCGGATCGTCTCGAGCCTTGCTCTCTCCAGCTCATCCAGCACACCCTTCAGCGAAGCCTCGATGTCCGCACCCGCTTCCGGGTCGGGCGCCGCCTTCGGCTCGCGCGCCAGCCAGATCGTCACCCACGCGCCCGCGCCCATGATCAGCAGGGCTGCGAAGAAGCCGCCGAACACGCCGCCAAGAATGCCTTCAAGGTTCGGGTTCCTCAGGATCGCCGCCGTGGCGATCGCCACCCCGGCGAATACCGCCATCACCGCAAACCCGAACAGCGCCCCGCCTGCCATCTTGCGGCGCAACTTCCCGGCGATGTCCTCCGAAGCGGTCATGGAGAGAGGTATAGCCTCTTGCGAAACCGGCCCGCCAGCGCATCATTGGGCAAAAGACTAGAGGGCCAAAAGAGGGGAAAAAGCGACATGCCGTATGCTTCCGGCCGCATCATCCACGACGCCGACAGCCACCTGATGGAGCTGCCGGACTGCCTCGACCCCTTCCTCGATCCGAAATACCGCGCCGCCTACAACGCCCTGCCCAAGCTGGCGAAGCGCGAAGAGGGTTATGTCGAGAAGGCGAGGGCCGACCACGCCGACGCAGCCTTCCGCGAGACCGCCGACGCCAACATCATGCTGCGCAAGAACTACGAGGCGATGGGCGCCTTCCTGAAGTCCGACCGTCCCCGCGCCCTCGACCAGCTCGGCTTTGCAAGCCAGCTCGTCTTCACCACCTGGTGCCTCAACAATTTCGGACTGGAGCGTGCCGATCAGGCCGAGCTCGCCTACGCCACGGCGACCGCGCACAACCGCATGATGCAGGACTTCACCTCCGTCGACCGCCGCTTCCTGGGAACGGCCTACGTCCCGTTGATCGACATCGACCACGCAATCTCGACCGCACGTGAAGCTATCGCGATGGGCGCCAAGGCGCTGCTCATCCCCTCCCGCCCCACCGGCCGCTCCGCCAGCCACATCGGCCACGACCCCATCTGGGCCATGGCCCAGGACGCCGGCCTCCCCATCCTCTTCCACGTCGGCGACGAGAAAAAACTCGACCCGCAATATTTCGAGAACGGCCTGCCGCGCGTGAAGGATTTCCACGGCGGGGAAGAAAACTTCACGTCAGTCTCCTACATGCCCATTCCACATTCCGTGGAGCTGACGCTCGCCGCCCTGATCATAGACGGCGTCATGGACCGCTTCCCTGACCTCAAGTTCGGCGTCATCGAACTCGGCGCCTCCTGGCTCCCGGGCTGGATGCGCAATCTCGACGGCGCCGCCAGCGCCTTCGCCAAGAACGAAGACCGCCTGCAAAAACTCTCCATGAAGCCGTCCGACTTCGTGAAGCGGCAGGTGAGGGTGACGCCCTATCCGCACGAGGACATCGGCTGGATCATCGCCAACACGGACGAGCAGATTCCGCTCTTCTCCTCCGACTACCCGCACGTCGAAGGCGGCCGCAACCCGCTGAAGCGCTTCAACGACAGCCTCGCCAACACCAACCCCCGCGCCGTCGACCGCTTCTATTGCGACAACTTCATCGACCTGATGGGCGAAGGCCTCGCAGCCGATCTGCGCCGTCCGAACCATCTCGTCGCCGCCTAGGCGAGACGTCGGACTCACTTGAACGGCGAGCCGCCCTCGCCAAATCGAATTGCGCCCCTATAACCCGCTTCTGGGCGACAGGGTCCGCGTTCAAGGGCGTCAATGTTCGAGTGGGAAGAAGCGCGCCGCCGGGAGAACATGGCGAACTACGGTGTCGATTTCATCCGCGCCGCGCTGATGTTCGACAATCCCGTCCTCGAGCGCGAGGAGACCAACCGTTTCCACGGCGAGCGGCGCTTCATCGCCATCGGCCATGTCGACGGCTTCTACATGGTCGTGACGTGGAGCCCGCGCGGCGCCAGGCGGCGCATAGTTTCTGCATGGAGGGCTGATCGCGATGACGAAGCCATTTACGGTGCAACGGTCCCTTGGGCAGGTCCGCAAGATGGAGGACTTTACCCTCGAGGACGCGACTTCGCGGGAAAGCTACGGCGCGGCCTTCTGGCGGGAAGCCGTTCCTCTCTATCCCTCCCGAAACCGGCGCCTGGCGCGCCTCCGTCTCGACCCTGAAATCCTCGACTGGTTCGGCGCCCGCAAGGACGACGACCACGCCGGCGTCAACGCCGTGCTGCGCGCCTACATCGAACGCCGCCGCGCAGAAGGGCAGGGCGTCGCCTGACCTGTTGCGTGGCTGACAGCGGCTGATAGCCTCCTCGCACATCACGGGGACTTCCATGAAACGCATCGCCGCCGCCTGCCTTTTCGCGCTTGCCGCTTTGGCATCGGCGCCCGCGATGCCGCAGGCAGGCATCGGCGACGAACAGTCTGTCTTTACCGACTACTCCAAATGGTCGCCGCAGGCGCTCGAGACCGAGCTGAAGAACCGCGCCGTCATTGAGAAGAAAGTGCTGATGCCGATGCGCGACGGGATCAGCCTATCGACCGACATCTATCGCCCGAAGGATGCAAGCGGCCCCGTGCCCATCATCTTCGTGCGCACGCCCTACAACATGAACACACTGCAGGGCAGCGGCCTGCGCCAGGCCGTCGAGGCGATCGACCGCGGCTACGCCTACGTCCTGCAGAACGAGCGCGGCCGCTATTTCTCGGAAGGCAAGTTCGAGATCCTCGGCCATCCGCGCACTGACGGCTACGACGCACTCACCTGGCTCGCCGACCAGTCATGGTCCAACAAGAAGGTCGGCACCCTCGGCTGCTCCTCCACCGCCGAATGGCAACTCCAGCTTGCCGCGACCAACCATCCCGCTCACGCCGCGATGGTGCCGATGGCGTCCGGCGCCGGCATCGGCCGCGTCGGCGAATTCCACGAGCAGGGCAACTGGTATCGCGGCGGCGTGCCGCGCGTGCTGTTCTCGATCTGGCTCTACGGCGTCGACAACCCGCTGCGTGCGCAGATCCCCGAAGGCCTCGATCCCGAAACGCGGCAGCACCTCTCCGCCTACAGCGATCTCAATCCAAAGAAGCCGGACGTGACCTGGGCGAAACAGGTCTGGCATCTGCCTTTCGCCGACCTGCTGACCTCGCTCGGCGAACCGCGCGGCACGAACGAAGAGCTGATCGCGCGCGCAAAGCCCGACGATCCGGCCTGGTTCAAGGGCGGCCTCTACCACGACAATGAAAGCTGGGGCGTGCCCGCGCTCTGGTACAATTCCTGGTACGACGTCTCGATCGGCCCCAACCTCGCCCTGTTCAATCACGCGACCAGGAAGGGTGTCGACGCCGAGGCGCGCGACAACCAGTACGCCATCGTCGGCCCCAGCGTGCATTGCGCCTTCGCCACGCTCGGCCCCGGCTTCAAGTCCGGAGACCGCGAACTGGGCGATGCGACCTTCGACGTCAACGCGCAAGTCTGGGCCTTCTTCGACCGCTTCCTCAAAGGCGAGGCGGACCGTTTCCCATCGGCGACGCCGAAAGTTCGCTACTTCACGATGGGCGACAACCAATGGAAATCGTCCGCGCAGTGGCCGCCGAAGGAAGCGAAGGAGACACGGCTCTACCTGCACTCGAACGGCAAGGCGAACTCGGTATTCGGCGACGGCAAGCTATCCTTCTCCGCGCCCGGAAACGAACCCGCGGACACGTTCGTCTATGATCCAAAAACTCCGGTACAAACCATTGGCGGTGGCGATTGCTGCAATGGCGGCGTTGTTGTCCCCGGCGCCTATGACCAGCGCCCCGTCGAAGTGCGCCACGACGTGCTGGTCTACACCTCTGATCCGCTGACCGAGAAAGTCTCCATCGCCGGTTTCGTCGATGCAGTGCTGCACGTGTCGTCCGACGCGAAGGACACCGACTTCGCCGTGAAGCTGGTCGATGTAGCGCCCGATGGCACAGCCTACATCCTTGACGACACCATCTTCCGCGCGCGCTTCCGCGGGGGATACGACAGGGAAGTGCTGATGGAGAAGGGCAAGACCTACAAGATCGACTTCACGCCGATGTCGACGGCTAACGACTTCCTTCCCGGCCATCGCATTCGCGTCGAGATCACGTCCTCCAACTTCCCGAAATTCGTGCGCAACATGAACACCGGCGGCCGAAACGAGTTCGAGAAGGACGGCAAGGTCGCCACCAATCAGGTGAAGCACACCGCCTCGCAGCCCAGCTATCTCGTCCTGCCGGTCATCTCGCGCTGAACGGAAACGGCGTAGGTTGCCCCGCGCCGCTCCAGTTCCCCGAGAGAGATCGTTACCTAGTTCGCCGGTCCCGAAGCGGCGCCGCCAGCCGGCGGCGGTCCGTTCGGGATGGTCTTCGACTTCACCAGCTTGGGCGTTTCGCCGAACTGCGCGGCGCTGTCGTCCGCGTCCGTGTAGGCTGGCCAGCTGAATCCGTCGGCGCAGGTCAGAGATTTCGCCTTCGGGTCCATCTTGTAGAACGCGACCCAGCACGAGTTGACGCGCTTGGCGACTGCACGATCCTTCGCGTCCGCCTTGCCGGAAGCGCTCGCGCCCCAGCTCGAGGTGTCGACCGAATCGAACGCGAACATGATCTCG
This sequence comes from Hyphomonadaceae bacterium, assembly GCA_030697555.1. Taxonomy (GTDB): domain Bacteria; phylum Pseudomonadota; class Alphaproteobacteria; order Caulobacterales; family Hyphomonadaceae; genus UBA7672. The sequence continues at coordinate 11,990 of JAUYPV010000157.1, read as the reverse complement.
GCGGAATGGATCGCGCCGTTCTTCCAGTCCGCCTTCCGGAACTCCGGATCATAGGCAAAGTTATAGAGCCTTGCGCCTGCGCCGGTATCGCCCGCCTTGTTGGCGATCGTCCGTGCGCCGTTGAAGCCGCCTTCGCCCGAGTTCGAACCGATCATCACCGGCACGTCGATCTCGGTTCCGGCATTGAGGGCGTCCTGCGTCGCCGTCGTCTTGAACTTCCCATCGACCGGAGCGCCTGCGCCGCGTTGCGTAGCCGCATTGGTGACGATGGTCTGCGCTGAGACGGAGCGAAGCTGCGCCGCCGTGGCGGTCTCGGGCAACCCGAGAGCCTTGGCCGCTTCAACGCCCTTTTTCTCGGCATCCGCCAGCGCCGTGCCCGGCCCAAGCAATGCGCCGGATTCAACCACGGCCTTGTGGTAGAGACCCTTGGCGGCCGGGATCGACAGCAGGTTCACCACCATCGCCGCGCCAGCCGACTGCCCGGCGATCGTCACGTTGTCTGGATCACCGCCGAACGCCGCCGCGTTACGCTTCACCCATTCGAGCGCCGCAACTGCATCCATCAGTGCATAGCCGCCAGTCCAGCCCTTGGCGCCCGCTTCCTTGGTCAGCGCCGGGTGCGAGAAGGCGCCCAGCGAACCTAAGCGATAGTTGATCGGAACGGTGATGACGCCTTGTCTGGCGTTGCTCGTCCCGTTGTATGATCCAAGGTGGCCAGCGCCGAGATAGGACGCGCCGCCATAGAGCCACACCACGACCGGCGCCTTGCTGGCGTTCGCCGGCGCATAGACGGAGAGATAGAGGCAATCCTCGGACTGCACGCCGGCGACCCCGCCGCCATTGGCGGTCTTGCCGTCGAGATTGACCGGCTGCGGGCAGGGCGCCTCGTTGGCGACTGCTGCACGCTCATAGCTCCACTTGTCCGGCTTCTGCGGCGCCTTCCAGCGCAGCTCGCCGACCGGCGCCTTGGCGAACGGCACGCCGCGGAAGATATTGACGCCGTCCGCGCTCTCGCCCACCAGCATACCGCTGTCGATAGTCGCCTTCACAGCCGCCGGCTTGGCCGCGGGCGTCTGCGCGAAAGCAGGCGCGGCAAGCAGGGCTGCAAGCAGTAACCCCGAGGCATATGTCTTCATGGCATCTCTCCCTTGAGCGCCGGATATGCTTCCAGCTAACAGTCAGCTTAGACTGGTAGCTGGGTTGCAGCAATCTGCGGCCCTCCTGGCAGGTATCGCCTTCCATAAATTCCCTGCTAGCTTCCGCGCGGGCGAACTTCTCGCGGCTGGAATGGCAATTACACAATGCTGAAATGGCTGAGCCTGATCACAGTGCTCGCGCTGGCGCTCGGCGTCGGCGTCGGCGCGGCCATCGGCGCGTCGGGTGACCAGGGCCTCATCGGCATCGCCACCGAGGTCGAATACATCGGATCGCTCTGGCTCAATGCGCTGCGGATGACGGTCGTGCCGCTGGTCTTCTCGCTGCTCGTCACCGGCATCGCTTCGGTGGCGAACGCCGCCGTCACGGGCAGGCTGGCCGCTCGCTCGCTTATGGTGTTCGCCGTCCTGCTCGGCACGGCGACGGTCTATGCGTGCCTCGTGCTTCCCGTCGCCTACACGATCTGGCCGGTGGACCAGTCTTCCGCCGCGAGCCTTGTCTCGGGCGCGGCGCCGGTCGAGGTGGTTTCCCCGCCCACGGTCGGCCAGTGGCTCGCGGGGCTTGCTCCCGCCAATGTCGTCGCCGCCGCCGCCGAGAGCGCCGTGCTGCCGCTGGTCGTGTTCGCCATTTTCTTCGGCTTCGCCGCCACTCGCCTGCCGGCGGCCCAGCGCGATCCAATGGTCGGTTTCTTCCGCGCCGTTGCCGACACGATGATCGTCATCGTCCGCTGGGTTCTCTTCGCCGCCCCCATCGGCGTCTTCGCGCTGGCGCTTGGCGTCGGACTGATCTCCGGCGTCGCCATCGTTGGCCTCATCCTGCAATATGTCGCCATCGCCTGCGTGGTGACGCTTGGCGTCGCCGTGATGGCCTATCTTTTCGCCTTCCTGTGGGGCCGCGTCAGCCCGGCCCGCTTCATCGCCGCCACCGCGCCGGCGCTTGCGGTGGCGTTCTCCTCACGCTCGTCGCTCGCCACGCTGCCTCTGATGGTCGAGCGCATGCGCGATGCGATGGATGTCACTCCGCGCGTCGCCAACGTCACGCTCCCGATGGCGGTTGCGGTTTTTCGCATGACCAGCCCGGTCACAAATCTCGCTGTCGTGTTTTTCGCTGCAGCGGTCCATGGCGTGGAGCTTGGTCCGATGCAGATCATCGCCGGCGGTTTTGTCGCCATCGCCATCTCGATTGGGTCTGTTGGACTTCCGGGCGAGATTTCGTTTGTTGCTTCGGTCGCTCCGATTGCGATTTCTATGGGTGTTCCGATTGATCTTCTCGGCATTCTTGTTGCTGTTGAAGCGATCCCGGACATCTTCCGGACGCTGGGCAATGTCGCTGGCGACATGGCGGCGACCGTCATCGTGTCGAAGGATACGAAGACTACCGCACCAGAGGCGACGGTCGCCGCTGCACCCTGACGGCGGCCAGCACTTCGTTCACCGCGCCTTCGACGACTTCGGGCTTGAAGAAGAAGAAGGCGTGGTTGCTTTCCGGCACGATCTGCAGCCGGCCCTTGCTCGACCATGTCGCGATGTCGGCCTGCAGCTTTCGCCACACCACCTCGTTGACCGGCGCGCGAACGCTCGCGTCCAGTCCGTCCGGAGACAGGAGATAGGCCTCGCGTGAATCCGCTTCCTTGCGCGCCACCGTCTGCTCCGGCAGTTCGCGCGCCAGCACAACCACCGGCCAGTTGATCAGGTCGCGATACCGCCCGGCGACTTCCAGCGTCTGGCCGCGCCCGCGCGCCTCACGCGCATTGCCCTCCACCGACTTTGGGTAGAACGCCTTCACCTCCGCCTCGATCGACGGATCGGTCGGATAGGCCGCAAGCCGCATCAACCCGGTCCACTTGAGCGCCAGGCCCAGCTCCTGCGCCGGGCTGACATAATCGCCGGTCGGCACGCCCGCCTCGCGGAAGCGCGTCTCCTGGTCGGGGTGGGATGAGTCGGCGAACACCATCCCGGCGACCTCGTCCTTGTACATGCCGGCATAGATCATGTTGTAGAGACCGCCGCGCGAATGGCCGACCAGTACGTAGGGCGGCTTCTCGCCCGAGGCCTCCAGTGCGGCATGAAGATCGCGCGCCACTTCCTCCGGCTCGAACGCGCCCTCCGCCGGATCGCTCCAGAGGATGCCCGCCCGGCTGTAGGCGCAGGCGCGCGCATGCTTCGACACGCGCTCCATCGCCGGTTTCCAGCCCAGCGAGCCCAGCATGTCGCCGCCCGACTGGAACACCACCGTCGGCCCGTTCTCTCCCTGGCAGTCGATCTGGATGCGCCGCCCGCCGCCGACATCCACGAGCTTGCCCTCGACCGGATGCTGCTTTGCGGCCTCCGCCGCCATGAAACTTTCACAGCCCGACAAAAGCAGAAGGGCAGGCGTGGCCAGCAACGCCGCAGCTATCCTCAGGCTTTCCAGCTTTAGCTGCATCATCCGCATGAAGGCGTTTTAGGCGCTCCGGCGGCAGGCGCCACATCACAATACGGTAAGCCAGCCAAAGACCGGTCCGCCAGCCTACTTGATGGTGACCGTCATCGGCCCGAAGTCGCTGGTGATCTCGAACTTGTCGCCCGACTTCTTGCCGGCGGGATAGTCACTGCAGAGTTCCTGGCCGATGGCCTCAGGCGTGATGCACAGCTTGGCGCCGTCGGCGCGCCACTTGCCGCCCGAGCCCTGGTCGTCGGTGTAGCTGCCGTCGGGCTTGTAGATGAGCGTGTAGGCCATGCCCATCACGTCGAGCACGTCGCCCTGCTCGACAATCGCCACAATAGTGTCGATCGGTGGCGCGGCGGGCGCGGGTGTCTGGGCCAGCACGGGCGCGGCAAAAGCAGCAAGAGCCGCAACAGCGATCGTGAGTTTCAGGGTCTGCATGTCCAACCTCCGGGAGTGGGTTCCGTCTGGCGGGCAGTGAACCGCCTCGGCGCGACTCCGGCAAGACGCGACTCACAGAAACGCCGCCGCGGGTTTCCGCAGCGGCGCTCTGAAAATCGGTTCAAACGGCCTCAGCGAACGGTGACTTCGATCTCGCCGAAATCGCCGGCGATCGTGAACTTGTCGCCGGACGTCTTGCCGACCGGATACTCTGTGCACTGGTTGTCGATCATGCCCGGAACGGTGAGGCACAGCTTGGCACCATCCACCTTGTAGGTGCCGGCGAACATGCCGTCGAAGCCGGAGAACGTGCCGTCCGGCTTGAAGTCCATCGAGCCTTCCATGCCCATGACCGACATCGTCATACCTTTTTCGACGATCGTCTTGAGCGTGTCGGACGGCGCGGCCGTTTCCTGCGCAAAAGCGGGCGAAGCGATCAGGGCCGCCGCAAGGGCGATAGTCATCAGTCTCATGGAAGTCCTCCCAGCATGGAAACGCTTGAGTTTCCGGATAGCATCGAACCCGGGCCGGATAAAGAGGGCTGAGTCAGCGGGAGCTGCACTTCATCGGGCCGGAGTGGTAACAGGCCCGTCATGACCTTCCGCGCCACCTGCCTCACCCTGTTTCCGGAAGCCTTCCCCGGCCTGCTTGGCATTTCCATTGTCGGCAACGCGCGGGAGAAGGGCCTCTGGGCCCTCGAAACTATCGACATCCGGACTTTCGGGCTGGGCAAGCACCGCACCGTCGACGACACGCCCTCGGGCGGCGGGGCCGGAATGGTGATGCGGGCCGATGTCGCCGCCGCCGCCATCGACAGCCTCGACCAGGCGGGCCGCCCCCGCCTTTACCTGTCGCCGCGCGGCAAGCCGCTGACCCAGGACCGCGTGCGGGAGCTGGCCGCCGGACCCGGCGTCATTCTCCTCTGCGGTCGCTTCGAGGGCCTCGATGAACGGGTGATCGAGGGCAGAGGCCTGGAGGAAGTCTCCTTGGGCGATTTCGTGCTGGCGGGCGGGGAAGTCGCCGCCCAGGCGCTGCTGGAGGCCTGCGTCCGCCTCCTGCCCGGGGTCGCCGGAAACGCCGAGTCCATTGCCCAGGAGAGCTTCGAAGGCGGCTTGCTGGAGCACCCCCACTACACCCGGCCCCAGATCTGGGAGGGTAAAGAGATCCCTGCCGTCCTGACCTCCGGCGACCACGCCAAGGTCGCCGCCTGGCGTCGAAATCAGGCCGAGGAGTTGACGAAAGCCAGAAGACCGGATTTATACGCCGCTTCCCGGGGCCCGACGGCCTCAGGATCCCCGAATTCTGTGCGGACCACGCCGCGCGACGGAAAGACCTGAACCATGGCCGGCAAGCTCATCCAGACCCTCGAGCGCGAGGAAATCGCCCGCGTCTCCGGCGACAAAAAACGTCCTGAATTCGCCCCCGGCGACACGCTCCGCGTCAACGTCAAGATTTCCGAAGGCGACCGTGAGCGGATCCAGGCCTTCGAAGGCCTCTGCATCGCCAAGTCCGGCACGGGCGTGAACGAGAATTTCACCGTGCGGAAACTGTCGTTCGGCGAAGGCGTCGAGCGCGTTTTCCCGCTGCACTCGCCGATGGTCGACTCGATCGAAGTCCGCCGCAAAGGCAAGGTTCGCCGCGCGAAGCTCTATTACCTGCGCGGCCTCACCGGCAAACGCGCCCGCATCGCCGAGAAAACCACCGGCGCCGGCAGCCGCGACGAAGAGTAGATCTGCGTCGCACCGCTAGTGCTGTTCTTGTCTACCCCGCGCGACTCCCACGTGCGGTAAACTAGCTCCCGCCAAGAGGGGCGTCCCACCAAAAGGGGACAGGTCGATGAACATAGCCGCGCCCCGCAGCGCAACCACGCCTGCCAACGACGTCCGCGTTCCCGGCGATACGCGTCAGCGCATCCTCGATGTCGCGCAGATGAGCGTGCTGGAGAAGGGGTTCTCCGCCACCTCGATCGAAGAGATCATCGCCGCCGTCGGCATTACCAAGAGCGGTTTCTTCTACCACTTCGCCGACAAGGGCGAGCTCGCTCGCGCGCTGCTCGAACGCTACATCGAACGCGAGAAGATCCTGTTCGACGATCTCTTCGCCCGCGCCGACGAGCTGTCGGAAGATCCGCTGCATTCCTTCCTCATCGCGCTGAAGCTGTTCGCCGAGATGTTCGAGAACCTGCAGCAGTCGCATCCCGGCTGCCTCACCGCGGCCTATTGCTATCAGGACCGTCTGTTCGACCGCGGCGTGCGCGAACTCAACGCCGCCGGCATGATGTCGTGGCGCCGGCGGTTCCAGGAACGGCTCGAGCGCATCGCCCGGCGCTATCCGCCGCGCATGGCGGTTGATCTGGCCGACGTCGCCGACATGTTCTCGGCGCTGGCCGATGGCGGCATCATCCTGTCGAAGACGCTGGAAGAACCGCAGGCGCTGTCGCGCCAGACGCTCCTCTATCGGGAATTCGTCCGGGCCTTGTTCCTCGGCGCACCCGCCTCGGCGTAGGGGAGCGCCGGGCGCCTGCCCGGCACGCGCGCGGTAAGCGCGTATCCATAGTTCAAAGACGCCGCCCAACAGAAAACGGCCCGCCTTTTGGGCGGGCCGTCCGTAGTTTCAATTCAAGGCAGCGTTAAGAGCGCGCGTCCTTGAGATTCCACTCGTAGAAGATGTTGTAGCCGCACATCGACTGCGCCTGGCCACCGATAGTGCCCGGCGCGAAGCGGGCGGTGCGCACCCATTTCGCAGCCGCCTCGTCGAGGCGAGCGTGGCCGCTGGTTCCGGCGACAGACACTGACTGCACGCGGCCCTGCGCCGAGACGCAAAGCTCGAGTTTGGTCGTGCCTTGTTCCGAAGCGCGGATCGAGGCCGCCGGGTAGGGCGGCTTGTCCGTCGAGCGCAGTTTCGGCGATGAACGGTTGCCAGTCGGCGCAGGCGCCGGAGCTGCGACAACAGGTTCAACCGGTGCGGGCGGAGCCACGATCACTGGCGGAATATCCGGCACGAACTCGACCGGCGGCGCGGTAAGCTGCGGCGGCGGCGGCAGGTCGGCCTTGACCTCCTTGATCTCCGGCAGCGGCAGAACTTCCTGCGGTGTTTCCGGCGTGATGATGACCAGCTCCGTCGGATCCGGCGGAGGCGCGATGTAGTCCTGGATCATTCCGTAGCTGAACATATAGCCGGCGCCGACCAGCATCACCGCCGACGAGACGACGCCGAACAGGCGCGCGCGGCTGCCGGTGTGTGGATGGGTTGCATACATAGACCGCCTCCTTTGAAGCGCCCGGTAGGCAACAGCGCCTCCTAGGTTCTTGTTATGTAGGTATGGGTAGTCAGCAGGACAAAAACGCCTGAATTCAGGACGAAGTTCCGCGCGATACATGTCCGATTGAGGCGAGAACTTGTCTGAACTTTGCAGAAGACGTCTCGGTATCTGTCCTGCGCGCAATATAGTCTGAGTATCGATATCGCAGATCAGATCTCGACTGTTGTAAACGCCCTCGTTACGGAATCGATCCGAACAAAGTTCAGCGCCGGGCAACCTGAAAGTTGCGCTCGCCGAGTGCGTCGGCATCCGGCGCCAAGCCCGCGCCGCCATTCATGGCGAGCTGCATCAGCACCGTGTCGCACCAGCGTCCGAACTTGTAGCCGGAGCCAATGATCCGCCCGCACTCGCTGAAGCCGTGCGCCGAATGCAGCTTCACCGACGGCAGGTTGACCCCGCCATCGCCGATGACCGCGATCATCTGCCGGAAGCCGAGGGTCGTGCAGTCGCGGATCAGTTGCTGCAGCAGAAGCCTGCCCACGCCGCGCCCCTGCGCCTCGGGCGCGATGTAGATCGAATCCTCGACGATGAAGCGATAGGCCGGCCGCGTGCGGAACGGCCCCGCATAGGCATAGCCCGCCACCGCGCCATCCACCTCCGCCGCGAGATAGGGAAAGCCGCTCGCCTTCAGCGCCTCGAACCGCCCCGTCATCTGGACAAGGGAAGACGCGTCATACTCGTAGCTCGCCGTGCCGTTGAGAACGGCATGCGCATAGATGCGTGTGATTTCGGGAAGGTCGGCTTCGATCGCCGGTCGTATGGCGACATCGAATTCTGGAAGGTCTTGGCTCAAGTCACCCGCTCGACCATCAGTTGCTTGATCTGGGCGATGGCTTTCGCCGGGTTCAGCCCCTTCGGGCACACCTGCGCACAGTTCATGATGGTGTGGCAGCGATAGAGCTTGAACGGATCTTCCAGGTCATCCAGACGCTCGCCGGTGGCTTCATCGCGGCTGTCGATGATCCAGCGATAGGCCTGCAGCAGCGCCGCCGGTCCGAGGAACTTGTCGCCATTCCACCAATAGCTCGGACAGGCCGTCGAGCACGACGCGCACATAATGCATTCGTAGAGGCCGTCCAGCTTCTTGCGGTCGTCCTCGGTCTGCTTCCATTCCTTCTGCGGCTCGGGCGTCGTAGTCTTGAGGTAGGGCTGCACATAGGCGTGCTGGGCGTAGAAGGTGGACAAGTCTGGCACCAGGTCCTTCACCACTGGCTGGTGGGGCAGGGGTGCGATCGTGATCGTGCCGGAATACTCCTCATGCCCCTTGGTGCAGGCGATGGTGTTGCCGCCGCCGATGTTCATGGCGCACGACCCGCACACGCCTTCGCGGCACGACCGGCGGAACGCCAGCGTCGGGTCGATCTCGTTCTTGATGTAGATGAGCACGTCGAGGATCATCGGCCCGACCTTGCTCATGTCGATCTTGTACGTGTCCCAGCGCGGATTGCCCTTCGCCTCCGGATCGTAGCGGTAGATCTTGAAGGTACGGACTTTCTTGGCCGCCGCCGGCGCCGGCCAAATCTTGCCGGTCTTGGGAACCGAATTGCGCGGAAGCGTAAGCTCGACCATGGACGATCAGATCCCCGATTTGAGGCCGCCCCGACGGCCTGAAAACTGGCTGCAATCTATATGGGGATTCGTAAATGGAAAGCGCCGCGAGGTCGCGGTTTTCGTCTGTTTTTTGGGCCCTAGCGCGTGAACAGGGCCGCGATCTTCGAGAACAGGCTCTGCTTCACCACCGGCGGGCGTGACATGTCCAGCATCTCGGTGATGCCGCCCTTCATCAACGCCTTGTGCAGCGCCTGAGCGCCCTTGCGGCGGCCTGCCTCCAGCTCGCTTTTATAGATCGGCACGGGCGCGACGAACTCGACCTTCTCGCCTTTCTCAAGCTTCAACGCCTCGAAGCCTTCGTTCGGCAGCCGCGGCGCCGTGAAGGCGAACGCCACCTGCTTCGAACCCTGGAACATGGGCTGCGGATCCTTGGAGAACTGCACGGTCTCGCCCGGCGTCACGCGCACCTGCTGCAGGTGCACCAGCTTGGCGAACTGCCGCACCGTGTTGGCGGCGAGGTTCAGCATGGCGAGATCGTCCTTGGCCTCGCCCTTCTGCGGGGCAGCCAGCACGAATTCCAGGCGCCGGATCCCGCCCGGACCCAGCGGGTCGCCAGCTTTCTTCAGCGCGCAGCCTAGCGTGCAGACATAGGCAAAGCGCCGCTCGCCTTCGGGCGGAACCACCAGCACATCCACCGGCGGCCCTGGCTCGCGCGATTTGCCTGCCCAGCCATCCTGGTCAGAAAACGCCGTGTGCGGTTCGCCGATGTGCCGAAGGAGATGCAGTTCCACTGCCTCACGGAACTCGTCGCCCGTAAGGCCTGTTTCGGTCCGCCGACCCCAGATGTTCTGCATGCTCATGCTAAATTCTAATGGGTATTCGGGAGGTCAGGGTCAATTGCGAAGCTGCAACGAACGCCTGCCAGGATCATAGCAGAATCATAGGTCGGAGTTGTCCGACCGTGAATCCATCTCGCGAAAATGTCACGGCCGGAATGTTCAGGGAACTTTCCGGCGAAACCTAGGCGCCAGCTTCACGCAATTGGTTCCTCGAACATCAGCTGCCGCACAAAGCGCGCCGGCGGCGAGCCATGGCTCAGCACCGTGTCATGGTACTTTTTGAGACTGAAATCCGCGCCCCATTTCGCCTGCGTGTCCTTGCGCAGTGCATGATGTTCGCCCCAACCGACATAATAGGTCGACAGCTGGCCCGAGCTCACCCGCGCTCGGGTCCACTTGCCCGCCGCTTCGCGTTCTTCCTGGAAGCCTTCGGTCGTCATGAATCGCATGGCCGTCGCCTCGTCCCAGCCTTCGACATGCACGCCCTGGTCGAGGATGGCGTTGGTGACCGACCGCAGCCGCATCTTGAGATTGGTCAGCTTGCGGAGCGGGTTGTCGGCGCCGAACCCCGCCTCGATCATCACGTCTTCCGCATAGCAGGCCCAGCCCTCGACGAACGTGCCTGAGCCCAGCACGGCGCGCAGCGTGCTGGGGTTCTTGTTGGAATGCCAGATCTGCACATAGTGCCCCGGCATCGCCTCGTGCACCGACAGCTCGTAGAGCATGTGCGAATTGTATTCCGACAGGAACGAGTTCACTCGCGCCGGCGTCCAGTCCGTAGGGATCGGCGAGATCGCATAGAAAGTCTCGAGGCCGCGATCGAGCGGTCCGGGCGAGTCGCAATAGGCCACGGCAACGCCTTGCTGGAATTTTGGCATCTCGATTATCTTCACCGGCGCGTCGGGCAGGGTGATGATGTCGTGGTCGCGGCAATAGGCGGTCGCCTCGTCCAGCGTCTTCCTTGCGTCCTCCATCAGCCGTTCGCGCGGCGGCTTCTGCGCCGCGGCGATCTGCAGCGCCGAAGCGATAGTCGCCAGCTTGTGCGCTTCCCCGCTCAGCTTGGGCAGCAGCTTGGATATCGGTGAGGCCTTCACCAGCGGTTCGGCGATCGCGAACATCTCTTCGCGGATGGCGATGGCGTCGGCCTTCGCCTTCGCCGCCAGGTCCGCCCGCGCGATGGGCGAGGAGATCGAAAGCCGTAGCTTGGTGTCGTAGTTCGCGCCCAGCTTGTAGTCTCCCTTGGCGTTGGGGATGAGCGTGCCGTCGATCCAGGCCTGGTGTTCCTTGACCGCTGCCTTGGCCTTTTCCGCCGCCGCCTGCAGCCGCGTGAGATCGGCTGGCGGCAAGCTGGAGGCCTGCGCGAGGATCAGGTCGTCGATGATCGAGATCGCCCCGCCATTCTGCCCCGCGTAAGTTTGCGCATGGATGAACGGCACGCGCGCCGGGTCGAGTTGCGTGCGCGTCTGCGCCAGAAGCTCGGGGAGTTTCTCCATCCGCGAAGCAGCATTGATCAGCCGCTCCGGCAGCGGCGCGAACTCGCGCGCCACCAGCGAATAGAGCGATCCGCCGGCAAGGCTGGAATAGGTCAGCGGGTCCCAGGCCCAGTCCTGCAGCGTATCGAGCGAGAACGTCTCGCCCTCGAGCTGCTCGCTGAGCATCGCCGCGTCCACCTGGTTGTCGCGCGACAGCTTGGTGCGGTCGATGGCGGCCAGCGCCGCGGTCGTCTCCTTGACCAGCGCCGACTTCGCCGCGCGGCCCGCCGCGCTCACATCGTCGATCTCGCCGTCGAACCGGTGATCGCCCAGTTGCGTCGCCCCCGCCGGCCGCAGCCGCGCATATTCGCCGATCCACTTAGTCCCCAGCGCCGCGAAAGCCTGATCTGCCACCGACGGTCCCTTGGCGCCCGGTTCGCCACACCCGATCAGCGGCGCCAGCGCCACCGAGGAAGTGAGCGCAATCGCGCCGCGCCGTGTGATCTTCGATTGCATGGGAATCCCCGAGGCTGCCCTGAACGCGCGGACCTTCCGCTCCGCCGGGCAGGGGGTCAAGCGGCCCGAGATAGGGGGACAAAACCGCACAAATCCCCAGGTTAAGGACGCGCGTTCGAATCTTTTCCGGAAAAAGATTCGCAAGACCGACAAGCGCTTGCAGCGATTTCCGCGAGAATCCGCTCAAAAAAAACGTGCAACTTATCCTGCTGGGTCCCGGGCCATCGGATAATGCCGCCCATGACCCAGGCACTTTCACGCGCAAACTGG
>JAUYPV010000154.1 GCA_030697555.1 Hyphomonadaceae bacterium | reverse complement strand
CCCCTCGCCGCGCAAGCGTGGTGATGGAGCAGTGGCCCGGACGGAAGACGACGACGCGATCGTCGCCAGTGAGCAGGCCTACGATCGCGTTGATGGCGACGAAGTGGGAGAAGACGGCGGTTTCGTCCTGCAGCTTGTCGACGGCGGCGAGCGCGTTGGCGCGCCAGGCGTCGTACTCCGGGCCGACGCCGGTCCAGTTTCCGGCCATGACGCCCTTCAGCCAGGCCACGCGATCCTCGGTTCCGGGCGGGGTGATGATCTCGCCGACCGCCGTCTCGATGCGGGCGTGAGTTTCCATCAGCTTCTCGAACGCGGCGGCGGTTTCCCGGCAGCGCTGAAGGGGAGAAACGATGGCCCGCTTGGCCCCCGCGGTGGCCACTGCTTCCGCGGCGGCAAAAGCTTGCCGATGGCCAAGTTCGGTCAGGCCGGGGTTGGGATGCGCGCCGAAGCTTCCCGCCGGTTCGCCGTGCCTGATGAGATAGATCATTCGGATTCGAGCCCGTTATTGCTGCGGTTTTCGGCTTGCCCTGTCCTTAGCAGACCGGCGCTCTGTGGATAAGCCGGGACGGCGGCGCCCGAGATTCTGGCGCCAGTGCACAGATTTCGGGCGCCCCTTCTCTCGACGCATGATCTTGAGGCGCCTGACCTACTCCCGCCCCGCAACCTCGTGCATGGAGACGGTCGCTGCCTGACGCCGTAACGGCGCCTCTCAGGAACCCCGCCCAAGGACCCGCGATGAAGAAGATCGAGGCGATCATCAAGCCGTTCAAACTGGATGAAGTGAAGGAGGCCCTTCACGCAGTCGGCCTGCAGGGCATGACCGTCCTCGAAGCCAAGGGCTTCGGACGCCAGCGCGGCCACACCGAGCTTTACCGGGGCGCCGAGTACATCGTCGACTTCCTGCCCAAGCTGAAGATCGAAGTCGTCGTCAGTGATGCACAACTCGAAGCGGCGGTGAACGCGATCACCAAGTCGGCGCACACTGGCAAGATCGGCGACGGGAAGATATTCGTGTCCGAGATCACGGAAGTCATCCGCATCAGGACGGGCGAAACAGGCGATCAGGCGATCTGATCGCTCGAGTTCATTTTTTAGGATCGGTCCCGCCGGGGGCCGGGGTGAAACGAGGGAGACACTAAGTGTCCGACGCTATCTTCAAGACGATAAAAGAAAAAGACGTGCAGTACGTCGACCTGCGCTTCACCGACATGCGCGGTAAGATGCAGCACGTGACGTTCGACCTTTCGATGGTCGACAAGAACCTCTTCATCGACGGCACGATGTTCGACGGCTCCTCGATCGCCGGCTGGAAAGCGATCAACGAGTCCGACATGCTGCTGATGCCGGATCCCTCTTCCGCGCGCATCGATCCCTTCTTCCAGCAGACGACGCTGGCGATCATGTGCGACATCCTCAACCCGAACGACAACACGCCGTACAACCGCGACCCGCGTACGATGGCCAAGAAGGCCGAGATGTACCTGAAGTCGGCCGGCATCGGCGACACCGCGTATTTCGGCCCCGAGGCTGAGTTCTTCGTGTTCGACGACGTGAAGTGGAGCACCGACCCGAACAATATGGGCTACTCGTTCGACGACAGCGAGCTGCCGTTCAACACGGGCAAGTCGTACGAAGGCGGCAACATGGGCCACCGTCCGGGCCCGAAAGGCGGCTACTTCCCCGTGCCGCCGGTCGACAGTCTGCAGGACATGCGCTCGGAAATGCTGACACTGATGGCCGAACTCGGCCTTCAGCCCGAGAAGCACCACCACGAAGTGGCGCCGGCGCAGCACGAGCTCGGCATGCGCTTCAACACGTTGGTCCAGATGGCCGACAACATGCAGCTCTATAAGTACATCGTGCACAACGTTGCGCACTCGTACGGCAAGACCGCGACCTTCATGCCGAAGCCGTATTACAAGGACAACGGCTCGGGCATGCACGTGCACCAGTCGATCTGGAAAGGCGACAAGCCGTTGTTCGCCGGCGACAAGTACGCCGACCTCAGCCAGGAATGCCTCTGGTACATCGGTGGCATCATCAAGCACGCCAAGGCGATCAACGCCCTGTCGAACGCCACCACCAACTCCTACAAGCGCCTCGTGCCCGGCTACGAAGCGCCCGTGCTGCTGGCCTACTCGGCCCGCAACCGTTCGGCCTCGGTCCGTATTCCATGGACGCCGAACGCCAAGGGCAAGCGCATCGAGGTCCGCTTCCCGGACCCGGCGTCGAACCCTTACCTCACCTTCACTGCGCTGATGATGGCCGGCCTCGACGGCATCCTGAAGAAGATCGATCCGGGTCCGTCGATGGACAAGGACCTCTACGCCCTGCCGCCGGAAGAGCTGAAGAACATCCCGACCGTCTGCGGCTCGCTCCGCCAAGCGCTCGAGAACCTCGACAGCGATCGCGACTTCCTCAAGGCTGGCGGCGTGATGGACGACGATTTCATCGACGCCTACATCGACCTGAAGATGGAAGAGGTGATGCGCACCGAAACGACGCCGCACCCGGTCGAATTCGACATGTACTACAAGTCGTAAGGCGCAAGCCTCTGAGACATGGAACGGCGCTGGAGAAATCCGGCGCCGTTTTCATTTATGGCTCAGGCTTGAGACATCAACGCTGGACCGCCCATGGCGGGATCGCTCATCGAGGGCTGGCCGTTTTCGAGGCGGCCCGCGAAACGCTGAGACCAGCCCGGCGACTCTTTCGACGAAATGGTGAGATCATACCAGCCGCTCGTACCGGACAGGTCCCACAGGTGGTTCGCGGAGCCGTTGGTGGCGAGCTTGCTCGTCCACGGCTTCAACGTGCCGGTGTAGGCGTTCGCCGAGACTGCAAAGGTTTGCGCTGTCTTTTCGTTGTTCTTGAGCTTGAGCTGGATCTTCCGGCCGACGGCGACGGCGCTGACCGAAATCGCCTCGCCGCCGACGCCTGCAAAATGACGATGGAAGCCGTTCGGCCCGAGCACGAAGAGATCGTAGGGACCGGCGGGCCACTCGTCCTCAAGCGACTTGCCGTATTCGAGCGTGTAGCGGCGGGGAGCATCTCCCAGGCGCAGGCGATCGTAGACATGCAGCACGGCGCCGGCTGAGCCCGTGTTGCGAAGCGAGAGCCGCACAGCGGGGCCGCTGGCATTGGCTGATACGTCGAACCCGTAGGGCAGCGCTCGCGAACGGCGGACGCCGCTGGCCTGCGTCGGCGCGATGGGCTGGTCTGGCGTCGGCGGCTTGGTGCGGCCCGGCAGGGCGGCGGCGCGCTCGGCGGTCGCCAGCGTCTCCGGCATGCGCGCGATGGCGGCGTTGGGCGTCTTGAAGTCGAAGCAGCTTGTTAGGTCGCCGCAGACGGCGCGCCGCCAGGGCGAGATGTTGGGCTCCATCACGCCGAAACGCGCTTCGAGGAAGCGGATGACGGATGTGTGGTCGGATACTTCGGCATTGGTCCAGCCGCCGCGGCTCCATGGCGAGATCACATAGAGCGGCGCGCGCGGGCCCAGGCCGTAAGGGCGGCCGTTGAGATCCTCGCGCTCGGACTTCGCCTCGGTGGGATGGCGCATGAGGTGGTACTCGCCTGAGACATCGACGGTCGAACCACCGAGCATCTTGCCGGACGCGTCCCGGCTGGGCGGAGCGGGCGGCGGGACGTGGTCGAAGAAGCCGTCATTCTCGTCGAACATGACCAGCAGCGCGGTCTTCGCCCACACGTCCGGATTTGACGTGAGGCAGTCGAGCACTCGGGCGGTGTAGTCCGCGCCCTGTGCGGGGCTGGATGGGCCGGGATGTTCGGAGTCTTTCGCGGGCGAGCATATCCACGAAACCTGCGGCAGCCTGTTGCCCTGCACATCGGCGCGCAGCACATCGAGGTGCTGCGTGGAAAGGCCTTTCGCTGCGAGCGCCGGATTGCTTCCCGCCGCTTTGGCGAGGCTGTCGCGGAAAGACTGGAAACCGACGAGCGGGTTGTCGCCGAAATTGTCGGCCATGTCCTCGTAGATCTTCCAGCTTACGCCCGCCGCTTCCAGACGCTCCGGATAGGTCGCCCAGAGATAGGGCTCCTTCGCCCCGCCCTTCTCCGGCAACGTGTCGTGGCTGTTGGAGATCGACGGGCCGCCGAGCTTGCCGCCCGGATCGTTCGTGCCGGTCCAGAGGAAGAGGCGGTTGGTGTTGGTGCCGCCCTGGAAGGAGCAGTGATACGCCTCGCAGAGCGTGAAGGCGTTGGCGAGCGCGAACTGGAATGGGATGTCGGCTTCGACATAATAGCCCATCGAGTGCGCGAGTTTCTGTTCGGGCCACTTGGCCATGCGGCCTTCATCCCAGGCATACTGCGCGTCGGCCCAGTTGTGCGGCGTTCCCTCGACACGCATATGCGCGAACGTCTGCGCCGTGTTGAGCGGGAAAGGCGCGATCAGCGGCGGGCCGCTTTTCGGGCTGGCCTGCGTCCAGACCGTGCGCTTGTCGGGCAGCGGAATCGGGAAGCGGTCGGCAAAGCCGCGCACTCCGTTCATCGTACCGAAGTAGTGATCGAACGAGCGGTTCTCCTGCATCAGGATCACCACGTGCTCGACATCCTTGATCGTGCCGGTTTTCACCTTGGCGTCGATGGCCTGCGCCCGCGCAATGGCAGGCGGCAGGGCAAGCGCGGCGGCGGAAAGGGCGAGCAGGCGGCGGCGATCGATCTGGGTCATGGGGCGGGAGATTATCCTTCCCGTATGACAACGCCATGGCTTCGGAGCGCGCAGATTCTCGGCGCAATCGCCGCTTTCCGTTTGGGAATGTGTTGCTAGGGTCCGGCGATGGGAGTCGGTTTTCCGTTCAGTCGAACCATGCTTGCGGCGACTCTGCTTGTCGCAACGGCGAGCTGCGCCACCCTGGAAAGCCGTACGCGCGAGGCGCTGAATGCGCCGGGCCTTGAAGGCACGCGCTGGGGCCTCGTGGTGACCACGATGGACGGCCGCGATCTTATCGCAATCCGGCCGGACGAGCGGTTTCTTCCGGCCTCCAACACCAAGCTGTTCACCGTTGCGGCGGCGTTTCACCGGTTGGGAGACATGCGCTCGTCTGACCCCTCGATGGGCGCTTCGGTCCGGATCGAACCGCGGGCCGGCGGCCGGCCGAATGTCGTGCTCGCCGGCGGAGGAGACGCTACGCTGGTCGATGCGCCGGACTGTCAGCGCAACTGCCTGTCGGATCTTGCCGACATGGTCCTTGCCAATGGCATTCGCGAAGTCGGCGGCATCGTCATCGACCAGACACGTGTACCGTACGAACGCTGGCCTCCGGGCTGGGGCCAGGATGACATGGTCACCCGATCCGGCGCGCCTGTATCGGCGCTGACGATCAATAGCAACGAAGTCTATGCCGTCATCCGCCCTGCCACGAATGCGGGCGAGCTCGCAGTTGTGGAGTGGCAGCAAGGCTCGGACCTGTCGCCGATCACCAGCCAGGTGCTGACGGTCGACGGCGAAGTGGCGGCTGACAGCATCGTGGTCGAAAGGCAGCCGGGCACAGCCCTCGTCCGCATCTACGGACGGATTGGGCTGAACAGTCCGCCTGTCATCCGGCCCATTGCGGTAGACGATCCCGGTTATTCGGCGGCGCTACGCTTCACGTCACTGCTGGCGGCGCGCGGGATCACGGTCGATGGGGGCATCGCGCAGTACCTGAAGCCGCTCACCCTGCCCGACGCGCCTTCGGAAGACTCGCCGGTAGCAGACGGCATGGAGATCGCCCGGCTGTTGCCTCCGCCCCTCAGCGATGACGTCGCCTTCCTCATGAAGCAGAGCCAGAACCTGCATGCTGAACTTCTTCTGCGCCGGCTTGGCGTCATAGACGGCGACGGATCGCGCACGGCAGGCCTCGCCGTTGTCGCGGCAATGATGGATGAGATCGGCGCCGACCGCGCGGCGTGGGACCTGTCCGACGGCTCAGGCATGTCAGTCTACAATCGCGTCACGCCGCGCACGGTGGCGAAGCTCCTGCGCTGGACGACACAGCAGACCTGGGGCGAGCAGTTCCGCGCGACGCTTCCCATCGGCGGCGTCGACGGCACGCTGTCGCGGCGGTTCAAGGGAACCCCGCTGGAGGGCCGCATCTTCGCCAAAACAGGAACGCTCAAGGGGACCAACGCCCTCTCCGGCTTCATGCTGACCAAGCGCGGCGAAATGCTGATCTTCTCCGCCTACGCCAACGACCGGCCGGAAGAGGCCGGGTCCGCGACAATCGTTCTGGATCAAGCGCTTGTAGCCATCGCCGAGAGCCGCTGAACCCGGGCATTGCCCCAGGCATTGCCCTGCACACTGCCATTGATTGAAGCGGTTTTAACCCTGTTGCGGTATATGCCTCCCATGGGTCGGATGATCTTGTCCCTTGCGATTTCCCTGTCGCTCGCCGCGGCGGGTTGCGCCACCGCGCCCCAGCCGCCGGCCGAGCAGATCGCCGACGCGTGCAAACTGCTGAAAGACAACAAGAGCTGGTACAATGCCCTGCGCAACTCCGCGAAGGAGTGGGGCGCGCCGATGGGCTACCAGCTAGCGGTGATCAAGCAGGAAAGCTCGTTCAACGCCAAGGCCAAGGCGCCGTACGGCGACCGCAAATGGTTCGGCCTGATCCAGGGCGACAGGCTGTCGTCTGCCTATGGCTACGCCCAGGCGCTCGACATCACCTGGGACACCTATAGGAAGGAAACCGGCCGTGGCGGGGCGGACCGTCATAACTTCAACGACTCCGCCGACTTCATCGGCTGGTATTTCTCGAGCGCCGGCAAGCGCGCAAAGCTGGGCCAGTACGACTACAAGGCCCACTACCTCGCCTACCACGAAGGCGCATCCGGCTACCTGCAGGGCACGTGGCGCAACAAGAAATGGCTGGTCGATACCGCCAACAAGGTCTCGTCGCAGGCCGCCCGCTACGAAACCCAGATCGGCAACTGCAAGGCGCTGAAGCCGAAGTTCCTCGGGATTTTCTAGCGCGCCCGCTACGTCGACAGTCACTAGCCTGCTATGCTGATTGTAGAGGTATCTGTCGCGATGCGGATCTTTGGGTCGATCCTTATTCTCCAGTTGATCTTCTGTTCGGTCGCGGTGGCGCAAGAGCCGTATAAAACGCAGCGCAAGGCGTATGGAGCGCCAGACCTCGAAGGCATCTGGACCAACATCACCGCAACGCCGCTACAGCGCCCGCCCGCGTTCGATTCCCTCACCACGACGGAGGTGCAGGCAGCGGAGTTCGAACGCGCGAGCGTGGACAGCTTTCTGAACGACAACAAGGACGGAGTCGGCGGCCGCCAGAGCGAATGGTGGGAGGTCGGCCAGCAGATGACCCGCATCAACGGCGAAATCCGTACCTCCGTGATCGTGGATCCCGCCAATGGCAGAATGCCCTACACCGCCGCCGGGCAAGCCATGCTTGAAGCCCGCATGAAAGCCGAAGATGGCAATTTCGACGGTCCGGAAGTACGTCCCCCGGACGAACGCTGTCTTGTAGGCGGCTCCGGCACCACCGGCGCGCCGATATTCACGGCGCGGTACAATGGCCAGTATCAGATCATTCAGAGCCCCGATGTTGTTGTCATCGCAATCGAGAATGGCGGGCAGATCCGGATGATCCGTCTACGCGAGGATCGCCATCCGCCGCCCGATGTGCGGCTATGGATGGGTCACTCGATCGGTCGCTGGGAAGGCGACACGCTGGTGGTTGAAACCACCAACTTCATGCCCGGCGACGGTCTGAAACATCCGCAGCCGATCTTCATCACCGACAGGGCGAAGATAACCGAACGCTTCACGCGGATTTCTCCGACCGCGATTTCCTACCAGTATAGCGTCGAAGATCCCGACTTGTTCAGCCAGACCTGGCGAGGCGAACAGCTTTTCAGCGCAACCGCGAACCGGATGTTCGAGTACGCCTGTCATGAAGGCAACTACGCCATGCCGAACATTCTCAGGGGCGCCCGCCATCGGGAATCCACGGCGCGGGCTAAATAGCAGAATGCCGCTCCAGCCTTAGGTCGGCTGTGCTAGTCTTCGACGATGCCCTTCATCGACACCGCCAAGCTCGACGTCCTGAACAAGCGCCCCGGTTGGCACGGGAGGATGTTCCATTCGGCAAACAACACCTTCGTCTGGTGGGAATTCGACGCCGGCGCCGACATCCACCAGCACAATCACGAACAGGAAGAAGTCTGGCAGGTGATCGAGGGCGAACTCGAAGTCACCATCAAAGGCATCACCCGCCTGTGCGGCCCTGGCACGGTGGCGATCATCCCGCCGAATACGGCCCATTCGGTGCAGGTCGTCAGAGCCGGCCACGCAATCGTTGTGGATCACCCGCTGCGCGAAGGGTTTTGAGGCGTCGGCGCAGGCGAAAGCCATCAAGAACGTCCTGCGTGACGCCTTAGTCATCGCCCGATACAAGTCCGCCCTGCCCGCAGACCGGCTGCGGCTGTTCTACAGGCCCAGGTCGAAACGGACGCCAGTGTGGCAAGGCTCGGGTTGAAGCCGTAAGGCGCTCAAGCCGAACGACTGGGCATCTTCTGGGCAGCGACGACGGCCCCGCACGAAACAGATGGACAACCCGCAGACCCCGTGGCGACCTGAGGCGTGGGTCACGGAACGGTCCTGGCGGGGCGACGCAATCGGCTTCTGGACGGGGTGGAGCGGCTGGGCAACGCCCTGCCGGACCCGATCTTCATTTTCATCGGCATCATCATTCTGCTGGTCGTCGTGTCCATCATCGGCGCATCGGCCGGCTGGTCCGCACTCAATCCGGTCACGGGCGAGACGCTCGTGGCCACCAGCCTGCTGTCGGAGGCCAACGTCCAGAAGCTGTTCGTCGAAATGCCGCGCACCTACACCAGCTTCGCACCGCTGGGGATCGCACTCACAATCATGCTGGGCGCCGGCGTTGCGGACCGCAGCGGGCTGCTGACGGCGCTGATGCGCGCAAGCCTTGGCGGCGTACCGAAGCACATCCTCGTTCCGATGATCTTCGTGCTCGGCATGCTGGCGACGCACACGAACGACGCCGCCTACATGGTCTACGTGCCGCTGGCGGGGATCGTCTTCGCCGCAGCGGGACGCCATCCCGTGCTTGGGCTGATCTCCGGTTTTGCGGGCGCAGCCGTCGGACTCGCGGGCAATCTATTCCCCGGCCAGTATGACGTCCTCCTGCTCGGCATTACCGAAACGGGCGCCCGCCTGCTCGATCCCGAGTGGACGATGAATCCGCTGGGGAACTGGTATTTCAGCGTCGGCATCGCCATCGCCTTCACGAGCATCGGCTGGTGGGTGATCGAGCGTGTGGTCGCTCCGCGCCTTGGCGCGTGGGACGGCGAAAGCGGCGTCGCCGATCTTGCCGGCGTCGCGCTGTCGCCCATCGAAAAGCGGGGACTGGTTGCGGCAGGCATCGCCGCGCTTGCCGTGGCAGGGCTGGTGGCGGCGCTGATCCTGTGGCCGGGCTATACGCCGCTTTTCGATGAAGCGGCGACAAGCGGTCAGCCGATAACGCCCTTCTTCCGAAGCATCGCCGCGGTCCTGTTCCTGCTCTTCATATCGACGGGCTGGGCCTATGGCGCGGTCACCGGCACGATCAAGACACACCGCGACGTCGTAGGCATGATGGTGAAAGGGCTGGAAGTCATCCTTCCCTATCTCGTGCTGATCTTTTTCGCGGCGCATTTTGTCGCGATGTTTGGCTGGTCGAACCTCGGACCGATTACCGCTATCGCGGGCGCAGAACAGCTACGCGCCATGTCCGCGCCGCCGGCCGTCCTGCTTCCCATCCTCGCCACCATGTCGGCCTGGCTGGATTTCCTGATCGCATCAGGCTCGGCCAAGTGGGCCGCAATGGCGCCGGTCGCGACACCGATGCTGATGCTGCTTGAAGTCTCGCCGGAAATGACGACAGCCGCCTATCGCGTCGGCGACACAGTGACCAACCTGATCTCGCCGCTCAATCCCTATGTCGTCCTGACGCTGGTCTTCGCGCAGCGCTGGGTTCCCGGCTTCCGGCTGGGCAGTCTGATCGCGCTACTGCTGCCCCTGGCGGCTGCGTTTTACGTCTGCGGGATGCTGCTGGTCGCGGGGTGGGTCGCGTTCGACCTGCCAGTGGGGCCGGGAGCCACGGTAGGATACGAGCTCCCAACCTCTCAGAACTGATCTACTGGCTGTTCCGCACCAATTGGCGCCCATCCGCTGTGGATCATTCCCTGCGCGAAGGGTTTTGAGGCGGCTGCGACACCGGATTACAAGGCTTTCTTAATCGCCAGAATTGTCCAGTTGATGGGCTTCGGGCTAGCTCCGGGCTCACGATTCAGGCCTGATTCGTATTCGGGATTCGGCGGGCGAAGGCGCCCAGGGAACTCTAATGGCCAAGAACAACCAGGCGAAGCTGTTCGACGGGAAGTCCTCGGACTCCTCCGGCTATTCCGCCAAGGACATCGAAGTCCTCGAGGGGCTGGAGCCGGTCCGCAAGCGCCCGGGCATGTATATCGGCGGCACCGACGAGCGCGCCTATCACCACCTCTTCGCCGAAGTGCTCGACAACGCGATCGACGAGGCCGTCGCCGGTCACGCCTCGAAGATCGACGTGACGCTGGAAGCCAATGGCTTCCTCACCGTGCGTGACGACGGCCGCGGCATCCCCGTCGGCATACACCCGAAATTTCCGAAGAAGTCCGCCCTCGAAGTCATCATGACGATGCTGCACTCGGGCGGGAAATTCTCGAACAAGGCCTACCAGACCGCAGGCGGCCTCCACGGGGTCGGCATCTCGGTCGTAAACGCGCTTTCCGACAAGGTCGAGGTCGAGATCGCCATCGACCGCAAACTGTATCGCCAGACCTATTCGCGCGGGAAGCCGACATCGAAGCTCGAAGTCGTCGGCGCGGCGCCGAACCGGCGCGGCACGCAGATCAGCTTCCACCCCGACCCCCAGATCTTCGGCGACAAGATGCATTGGCGGCCATCCCGCCTCTACGCCATGGCGCGCTCGAAGGCCTATCTCTCCCGCGCCGCCGAGATCCGCTGGGAGTGCGACCCCAAGCTGCTGAAGGACGACGAGAAGACGCCGCCGAAGGCGACGCTTCACTATCCCAACGGCCTTGCCGACATGATGAAGGTCGAAGCCGAGGGCGCAACGCTGGTTCTGCCAGAGGCGTTCACCGACCGCGTCGATCTCGACGGCGGCGGCGCCGTCGAATGGGCTATCGTGTGGAGCGCCAACGGCTTTGGCGGCGACAGCGACGGCTTCAGCCGCTCCTATTGCAACACCATCCCGACCACGGAAGGCGGCACGCACGAGGCGGGCATGCGCTCGGCGCTCACCAAGGGCGTGCGCGCCTATGGCGAGATGATGAACAACAAGAAGACCGGCATGATCACCGCGGACGACGTGCTCGGCACAGCCGGCGCCCTGCTCTCCGTCTTCATCCGCAATCCGGAATTCGTCGGCCAGACCAAGGAAAAACTCTCCACCACCGATGCTTTCCGCATCACCGAAAACGCGATGCGCGACCGGTTCGATCACTGGCTCACCGCATCGCCGAAGGACGCCAACCGCCTGCTCGAATGGTCGATCGGCCAGGCCGAAGACCGCACGCGCCGCCGCAAGGACAAGGAAGTCGCCCGCCAGTCCGCCACCCGCAAGCTCCGCCTGCCCGGCAAGCTGGCCGACTGTTCCGACGCCTCCGCCATCGGCACCGAACTCTTCATCGTCGAGGGCGACTCGGCCGGCGGTTCCGCCAAGCAGGCGCGCGATCGCGCGACGCAGGCCGTGCTTCCGCTGCGCGGCAAGATCCTCAACGTCGCCAGCGCCGGCGACGAGAAGCTGTCAGGCAACAAGGAGCTGAGCGACCTCGCCACCGCCCTCGGCTGCGGCCTGGCGCACCGCTTCCGCGTGGAAGACCTCCGCTACGAGCGCATCGTCATCATGACCGACGCCGACGTGGATGGCGCACACATCGCGGCGCTGCTGATCACATTCTTCTATCGCCAGACGCCGGGCCTGATCGATGCCGGCCGCCTCTATCTCGCCCTGCCCCCGCTCTACCGCCTCAGCCATGGCGGCAAGTCGGTCTACGCGCGCGACGACGCCCACAAGGAGCAGCTGCTCAAGACCGAGTTCAAAGGCAAGACCCCGGACATCGGCCGCTTCAAGGGCCTCGGCGAAATGATGCCGGCGCAATTGAAAGACACGACCATGAACCCCGCCACGCGCACCATGGCGCGCGTCGCCATCCCCAAGAACCAGAAATCCATCGCAGATCTCGTCGAAACCCTGATGGGCAAGAAGCCGGAACTCCGCTTCAAATACATCCAGGACAACGCCAAGTTCGTCGACGAGCTGGACGTCTAGGCCGAAGGCAGACGGAAACATCCCGGAGGCGTTTCGTGGACTTCGAGATCGTCAGTCCGATCGACCCCGTCGAAACCTTCGCATCCGGCACGGAAATCAGGGAACTCGCACGGCTGCGCCGCACATATGGTCGTGGGCGATGGCGCAAGCGCAAAGGGCTAGCCCACGTGAAGCTTGCCGATGGCAGTATTCGTCGCGCCGAGTTACACTGGTACGAGGCCAACGGCCTTGGCAGGTTCGAATTCAAGATCAAGCGCTACGCGGACTAGATATGGCGACGACTCGAAAAGCATTTGCAGTGTGTGTACGCAACGACGGCTATCCAGCCTCGCTTGAGCTACGCAAAATTTACGAAGTTCTGGCCGATCCGGATGCTGCAAAGCATGACCAGCTTCGGGTCATCGATGAATCTGGCGAGGACTATCTTTATCCTGTTGGGTATTTCGCCCCGATAGAGTTGACGCCCTCACTTCGCCGGGCTGTGCTCGCGGCCGAATAGCAACGCCCGCTACTTCGCGCTCGCCGCCGCGCTCGGCCGCGCCTTCACGCGGTCGAACCAGGCCGCAATGTTCGCGTTGTCCCGGTTCACCGGCTGACCGACCGTCGCCGCGAAATCCATCGTGCAGAACAGCAGGATGTCGGCCATCGTGAAGCGCGGGCCTGCGATGAAGTCACGTCCGGCAATCAGGCCGTCGAGCCAGGCGATCTTTTCCTGCGCAAACGTTTTCAGATCGTCCGCCGCCTGCGGAAGAAGCCGCATGCGCTCCTTGAACAAGTTGAAGCCCTCCGCGGCGCGGAAACCAGTCAGCATCGGCTCGACGATGTAGAGATCGACACGGCGCGTCCACATGCGGGTCATCGCTCGCTCTTCCGCGCTCGACCCGATCAGGGGCGGCGTGGGATGCTTCTCCTCCAGGTATTCGCAGATGGCCGTCACCTCGGCGAGAAAGCGTCCGTCATCGAGTTCGAGTGTCGGCATCTGGCCGGATGGATTGCGTTTGAGGTGCGCCTCCTGCCGATTCTCACCGGCAAGGAGGTCAACCTCGACGCGCGGAATGTCGATGCTCTTTTCCGCCATGAACATCTTCACGACGCGCGGGTTGGGACCGATGGAGTTGTAGAATTTCATGAGCTGCCCTCCGATTGTGCCGTCGACTGCTTCCGGTTCGTGCAGTCGAACATGCCTCGCGCGCGATTGCACGGCATGTCGTGGCGGAAGGAAGCAAAACTCTTCTGAATGCGCTCGCGCAACACGTGTGCGCGGTTTGACGGCTTTCGGCCGCCGTGCAGACTTCGCCCGCAACCGAAAACGGTGGGGACGATTCATGCACATCTGGCGCAGCCTGCTCCCGGCGGCTTTTATCCTTGCGTCCGCCTGCGCAAGCACGCCCGAGACGGCCACTTCGGCGGCTGATCCGGCAAAGCCGAAGCCCGTTCGCGTCAGCTACACGCCCAACCCCTACCCCTCCACCTACAAGCCCATGCCGTCGGAAGACGTGATGATCCACAACGCCACCGTCTTTGACGGCAATGGCGGCATGATCGAGCGCGGCTCGGTTCTGGTGCAAGGCGGCAAGATCGTTGCGGTCGGCGCCAACATCCCCGTGCCGGCGGGCGTGAAGCTGCTCGATGCAGCAGGCAAATACGTCACACCCGGCATCATCGACATCCATTCCCATCTCGGCGTCTATCCCTCGCCCGGGCTGGACGCGCACCAGGACGGCAACGAGGCTTCTGGTCCGGTGACGGCGGAAGTCTGGGCCGAACACGGCATCTGGCCGCACGATCCAGGCTTCACGCGCGCCATGGCGGGCGGCGTCACCACGCTTGAGATCCTGCCCGGCTCGGCCAACCTGTTCGGTGGGCGCGGCGTGATCGTGAAGAACGTGCCGTCGCGCACCGCACAGGGCATGAAGTTTCCCGGCGCGCCCTACACGCTGAAGATGGCCTGCCGCGAAAACCCCAAGCGCGTCTACGGCTATGGCAAGGGCGGCCTTCCCGGCGGCGCGCCGTTCTCGCGCATGGGCAATGTCGCCGGCTATCGTGCGAGCTGGCAGAAGGCCACCGAGTACAAGCGCAAATGGGAGAAGTACGCGCGCGACTTCGACGCCTACGAAAAGAAAGCCGCCGCGCCCAAGAAAAAAGGCGAGGAGGAGAAAGAGAACAATCCGCCCGATGCCCCCGACCGCGACCTCGAACTCGACACGCTGATGGGCGTGCTCAACGGCGACATCCTGGTGCAGCAGCACTGCTACCGCGCCGACGAGATGGCGCAGATCATCGATCTGTCGAAGGAATTCGGCTACAAGGTCTCCGCCTTCCATCACGGCGTCGAGGCCTACAAGATCGCCGATCTGCTCGCGAAGGAAGGCATCTGCGGCGCGCTGTGGGCGGACTGGTGGGGCTTCAAGGCCGAAGCCTATGACGGCATCCGCGAGAACATCCCCCTGGTCCACAAGGCGGGCGGCTGCGCCATCGTCCACTCCGATGACGCTTACGGCATCCAGCGCCTCAACCAGGAAGCAGCAAAAGCTCTCGCCGACGGCCGCAAGGCGGGCATCGACATCTCCAAGGCGGAAGCCTGGACCTGGCTGTCGCGCAACCCGGCGAAAGCGCTGGGCATCCTCGACAAGACCGGCACGCTCGAACCCGGCAAGGGCGCCGACCTCGTCATCTGGAGCGGAGATCCCTTCAGCGTCTACACCCGCGCCGACACCGTCATGGTCGACGGCGCCGTCACTTTCGATCGTGCGCTCGCCACCAGGCAGCCCGTGATGGATTTCGAGCTAGGCCAGCCCGGCGAAGGAGACCGCAAATGATCAGGTCCCTCCTTCTCACCGCAGCCCTCCTGGCGGCGCCCGCCGCCCACGCACAGGCTGTCGCCATCACCGGCGGCAAGGTCGTCACCAACACCGGCGCCGGCATCATCGAGAACGGCACGGTCGTCATCAACAATGGCCGCGTCGTTTCGGTCAGCACAGCCCAGCCGCCCGCCAACGCCAAGGTCATCGACGCCCGCGGCAAATGGGTGACGCCGGGACTGTTCGCGGCGTTCTCCCGCGCGGGTCTTTCGGAAATCGACGCCGAGGACTCCGCCGATGACGTCTCGGCGCCGGACAGCAAGCTGCAGATATCGCTCCATGCCGCCGACGCCTTCAACCCGGACGACACGGCCATCCCGGTCTCGCGCATTGAAGGTGTCACACGCCTCGCCCTGGTCGGCGCGCCGGGCGAAGGCATCTTCGGTGGCTACGGCGCGCTGGCGGATACCAGCGGCACGTTCGACAGCCTGCAGAACCGCGAAGCCTTCATGTTCGCGCAGTTCGGCGATAGCGGCGCGGCCGCGACGGGCGGCTCACGCGCAGCCCTGTGGGCCTGGCTCGCCGCCGCCATCGACGACGCCAAGAGCTATCCGCGTGGTTTCGGCGACGACAGGCAAGGCGACGTCCTCTCCCGACGCGAGGCCGCTGCGCTCAAACCCATCGTCGACGGCAAGATCCCGCTGATGGTCGAGGCCCACCGCGCGTCCGACCTCCTGCAGATCATCGCCCTGCAGAAGCGCGAACCGAAGATGAAGCTCATCATTCTCGGCGCCGCCGAAGGCTGGCGCGTCGCCAACGAGCTGGCGGCGGCGAAAATCCCGGTGATCGTGAACCCGCTCACCAACCTTCCCGACCGCTTCGAAATTCTGGCCGCGACCCTGGAAAACGCCGGCCGCCTCTCAGCTGCAGGCGTCCAGGTCGCCATCGCCGATCCTGGCGATGCGACGCACAACACTCGTTTCATCCAGCAGCTTGCCGGCAATGCCGCCGCCAACGGCATGACGTGGGACGCAGCCTTCGCCGCCATCACTCGCGTTCCCGCGACGATCCACGGCCGCAACGACCTTGGCGTGCTGCAAGCAGGCGCGACTGCTGATGTGGTGATCTGGGATGGCGACCCGCTGGAGCTGATGTCGAGCCCCGACGCGGTCTACATCAACGGTGTCGAAACCAGCCTCGTCTCCCGCCAGACGAAGCTGCGGGACCGTTATCTCAATTTGAATGAGACGGTCCCGCAAGCCTACGAACGTTCGAACTAGAGCAAGTTGTGATCAGGCTGAGTCGTACGAAGGCCGGCTCGGCGCGAACTCGTCCATCGAAACAAGGTCACCCACCCCCCACCTGTCCGCCCCCCTTCGGGCGGGCGGGACCCTGTTGGACCGACTTACTCACCGTCTAGCGCTGGTTGTCCCCGCCATTGCTTATTCGTTGTCCAATTCCTGCAACGCGGTCCCGCCCGCCCAAAGGGGTGAGGCGCGAAGCGCCGAACGACAGGTGGGGGGTGGCTCAGCGTTCGAGATGGCAGTCCGGATCAGGCCGATGGTCGGGCTATGCTTCAGCTTGGTCACACCTCGCTCTAGCCGCTAGTGAAGGTTGGCTGCCTTGTCCGCCGCGCGTTCCGCGGCGCGTGCACCACGTTCAGCCAGATCAGCGCCCGCCTTGGCCGCCGCATCCGCGACGCCTTGCAGGTTGCTGCGCTCCACTGAGCTTAACGGTGCAGTCGAGCCGATCAACGCGCCGATGGCGACGCCGATCGCGCCGGCCGCCAGCGGATACTCGTCATAGAAGTCCTGCGCCTGGTGCTTCACGTCGCCCGCGCCGGCCTTGATGTTGTGCGCCTGGTCGCTGACGAACTGCGCGGTTTGCGCCGCGCCCGCCCGCATGCGCGCGCGAACGCCTTCCGCCGTGTGCGATAGTGTTTCGCCCGCAGACCTCACGCGCGCCTTGAACGAGTCGATCGCTTCGCCGGCATGTTGCCTCAGATCCATCGCGGCAGCTTCGGCCTCGTGCAGGCGGTGCGAAAACGCCTCCTGTGTCTCGCCGATCATCTTGGAGAGACCTGCTCGCGCGCCTTCCAGTTTCCGGAAGCGCTGCTCGTGATGCCACTCGTCATGGCTGACGGCGAGGGCTGTGTGCGCATGGCCGTTCTGGCGATTCATGAACAGCATGCCGATCCCTGCGCCGATGAGCAGCACCGGAATAGGATTGTCGCGCATCTGCTTTCCGAGATTGGCGGTGAACTGTCCGGCCTGGCCTTTCGCCAGCCCGAGCGCCTCGTCGAGCATCTGTCCGGGGGACAGCTTGCCGCCAAGCTGCTCGATGGTGTCGTTCAACGCATGCCGGGAGCGGTTGATGTCAGCCTCGAGACGGTCGGTTTCCTGGGTCATTAGTGTACGTGCTCCGAAATGGTTTTGATGTCGCGCGACATGTGTTCGCGCGTACGGGGGAGTGACAGGTCCTTGGGTGTCATCGCGGCCTTGCCGGCCTGCATCAGGATGAAGGCGATCAGGAAGGCAGGAATGGCGACGATCAATGCCGCCGCCCACATCGGCAGGACGGTCGAAAGACCGTAGGCGGCCGCCAGCAGGGCAAGCGTCAACGCTGAGGCGCCAACAGCGGCGGCGGTCGCATAGAGTCCCATCGCGCTGGAAAGCGACTTCGCGCCCTCGCTCGCCTCGACCTTGGCGAGCTTCAGTTCGTTGCGGAACATGTCGCCGAGGTGAAAGGCCACATCCTTGGTCAGGTCGGAAAAGGATCGATCCGTCTGCATGGATCAGATCTCCGCGACCGGTGAGTAGGGCGCGACGGCTTCATCGAGAAGTAGTTCGTCTTTGCGGTCTGCCTGAGACGTTTCATCCGGCTTCAGCCCTTCCAGCGCCGTCTTGCCAACGCGGGCAAGCGCGAAGCCCGCCGCGACGCTGAGGCCGAGGAAAAGCGCCGGCTGCCGCCTGGCGAAATCCGACACACTATTCAGGGCCTGGCTGACATCGCCCCGGTTCAGCGCGGTCGTGATATGATCGAAGCCGTCGGCAGTCTTGTTCAGCGCCGTCTTCATCCAGGGCAGTTCGCCATTCAGGTTGTCCGCCGTGTCGCGAAGCGTGTGGGCGGCGGTGCGGGCCTGGTCGGCCGCCTTGGCCTGGACGCCCTCTGCGGTATCCTTCGCCCTGTCCTTCACGGCATGAACGGCGTCCTTGGCCGCATGCTTCATGTCGCTGAGCGCGTCTCCAGCCGCGCTGCGGACGCGGTCGACCGAGTCGTCTATCGGCGGCGAAGCGCCGGGACGGTTTTCCATGGTTTCCTCCGGAGATGCGTTGGGGTCTGACACGCAACGTGTCCGTGAACGCACAGTTCCAGTGGAACTCCGAAAGCGGAATCCGACTCACTCTGGGTTAAGTTGCCTAGCGCCTCAGGGCAGCTCGCAACTCCTGCAACCGGGCGCCGCGAAGCATGTTGGTCATCGCGTAGTTGCCTTCGTGGCACGCCCATTCATAAGCGGGCTTGTCCGTCCGATACAACGACATCTCCGCCGTCCATGCGCGTGTGTAGAAAGCCGGATCCTCGACAGTGAACGAATAAAGCATCTCGCCATCGCTTACGCGCCTGAACCGTTCGACGATCCTCGTGTCCGGAGAAATCGGGAACATGGCGTAGGGTCCAACCCGCGCCCGCTCGCCGGGAGCGAACGCGGAGGACTCCACGACAAGCGTTTCGCCCTCCCAGTGCCCGACGCCGGTCTCGTGCCGCCCGGGCGCGCCGCTCCGCAGCGGCACAATGCGGGTCTGGTTAAAAGCCTCTGTCTGGATGACGAGGTGGTCGGCCGTCAGCACGAACTGGCGGACATTGCCCGCCGGGGCGACCAGCATAGGCGCGATGACACTCATGCGCGGAATGCAGCGTTCGGACGGCGGCCTTTGCTCCGGATCGTCCAGCCTTGTGAACGGGACTGGCGGTGGAGGTTTGAAGACCCCCTCCTTCAGCGGCAGCTTCCCGTTGCCGGGATCGACGATCAGTGAGGAGCGTATCTGGCCCTGCACATTTACTAGGCTGCGCACGTCCACGCTTTCCAGCGGACCCAGCGGATCGCGCGCGTCGCGCTGGTTCCATAGTATCTCGAATAACGCTCGGCCTTCCGATGGGGTCAGGACCAGCTTGGATACTTCCGGCGGGCGCTCCAGTGGCGTGATGTAGGCCGTCACCCAATAGCCCTGGAGGTCTGGATACTTGGCTGACTGCGCCACGGCTATTGGGCTCACGGCAATTAGAGCTGCAGCCAGGAAACCTCGCATCACCGGCATGTCATCCCCACAACGAAGGTAGTGGCTAGCACATTCGACCTACCTATGGCGAACAGGGCTACGGTGCGCTCGGCAATCTGTCACGGAATCGCTCTATCCCAACCGTGACAGGCTGCGGGATTGACTTGGGGACGGGGGAGACTATTGGTCGCGCCAGTTTCCCCGCAAAGCGCGCGCTATTCGCTCGCGGCCCGGCCGATGAGCCCACGAAGACCGACCTGATGACGTTTGACGAGCTGAGTCTCGATCCAAGAATTCTGGCAGCCGTAAAGGGCGCTGGGTACACGACCCCGACCCCTATCCAGGAACAGGGCATCCCAGCCGTACTCGGCGGCAGGGACATCACCGGCATTGCGCAGACCGGCACGGGCAAGACTGCCGCCTTCGTGCTGCCGATGATCCACAAGCTGGGCCAGGGCCGCGCCAAGGCGCGCATGCCCCGCTCCCTCATCCTCGAGCCGACCCGCGAACTTGCCGCCCAGGTGTCCGAGCAGTTCGAGAAGTATGGCGCAGGCTACAAGCTCAACATGGCTCTGCTGATCGGCGGCGTGTCGTTCGGCGATCAGGAAAAGAAACTCAACGCCGGCGTCGACGTGCTGATCGCCACGCCGGGCCGTCTGATGGACCATTTCGGCCGCGGCGGCCTCCTGATGACCGGCGTGCAGATGTTGGTGATCGACGAAGCCGACCGCATGCTCGACATGGGCTTCATCCCGGACATCGAGAAAATCTGCACCTTGCTGCCCAAGACGCGCCAGACGCTGCTGTTCTCCGCAACGATGCCGCCGGAGATCACCCGCCTCGCCAAGCAATTCCAGAAAGAGCCGGTGCGGATCGAAGTCTCGAAACCCGCAACCGCCGCCACCACCATCAAGCAGTACGTCACGCACTGCCCCTCCAACGAAGACACCGTGAAGCGCGCGGTGCTGCGCAGCATCATCCGCGCGCGCCTCACCGACCGCGCCATTGTGTTCTGCAACCGCAAGCGCGAGGTCGATGTCGTCGCCAAGTCGCTGCAAAGCCACGGCTTCGATGCCGCGGCGATCCATGGCGACCTGCCGCAATCCGTTCGCACGGCGACGCTGGACAAGTTCCGCAACAGCGAGCTGAAGCTGCTCATCGCCAGCGATGTCGCCGCGCGCGGGCTGGACATCCCGGAAGTCAGCCAGATCTTCAACTACGCCCCGCCCCCGAATTCCGACGATTATGTCCACCGTATCGGCCGCACCGGCCGCGCCGGGCGTTCGGGCGAGAGCTTCACCATCGTCTCCCCGGGCGACGCGCGCCTCTGGGACGCCGTGCTCAAGCGCATCGGCCGAGACGTCGAGCCGTTCAACCCCGAGGGCCTCGAAGAGGCCGTCGGCGAAGCCCGCGGCCGTGGCCCCGCGCCCAGCCGGGACCGCTTCGACAAGGGCCGTGGCGGCGGTCGTGGACGCGGACGCGACCGGGGTCGCGATCGGCCCGAACCCAGAATCGAGCCAAAAACCGAGCAGCAGGTCCCGGAACCGATCGCCGCCCCCGCCTTCATCCCCCAGCCCATGGCGGAGGTCGACGAACCCGTCCGCGAGAGCCGCGGCCGCCGCGGCAACCGGGATCGGGACCGGGATCGCAACCGGAAAGACGGCCGGAACCACCGCGGCGAACGCCAACCCGGCGACCCCCAGGGCGGCGACGAGAAGTTCAAAGGCATGGGCGACCACGTCCCCGCCTTCCTCCTCCGATCGCTGGGACCGCGCGAAGACGCTTAGGAAAGCAGGCGTTTTTGGTAACCGTTCCCTTAACGGAACCGTCCGATTTTAGCCAATCCGTAACCGCTTCTGTTCACTGTTGCGTTAGGACACTGGTGCGGTCGCCGCAGCCGGGTCCGAGGGGCGTAGCCAGAATGCTGAATACCCAACTTGTAGGGGCAGAGGGCCAGGTCCTCGGTCATCGAACCGTGGACGAAATGGGCCGCCACGAGTTGCCGGTGAGCCCGCAGAACTACGAAGTATGGCTGTCCTACTTCACGCATTCCTCGCCAGACCTCCGCGCCGCGGTCGACAAGCTGATCTCTTCGGGCAAGACGGTTACCGCGCTCGACATGGAAGAACTCTACGAGCGCTTCTTCTCCACCACCCACCTCTCGACGCAGGTGATGGAAACCGGCTCGCGTATCGCGCACGAGATCGCCGATGCGCTCGATGCCCTCAAGAAAGCCGGCGCGACGACGGAACGCTATGGCGCCACCCTGAACGTCGCCGCCGACAGCCTGTCGAACGCCGCGATCGATGGCGATGCACTGAAGCGCCTGATCAACGTCCTGGCCGGCGCCACGACGGAAATGTCGAAGCAGAACTCCTCACTGTCGACCAAGCTGGCGCAATCCTCCGTCGAAATGGAAAAGCTGCGCACCTCGCTGCGCCAGGCCCGCGCCGAAGCGCTTACCGACGCCCTGACCGGCGTCGCCAACCGCAAGCTGTTCGACGAGACGCTGCGCCTGCGCAAGGAAGAGGCCGACTCGGAGAAGACGGAGTTGTCGCTCATCCTCGCCGACATCGACCATTTCAAATCGTTCAACGATACCTGGGGCCACCAGACCGGCGACCAGGTCATCCGCTTCGTCGCCTCGGCGCTTGCCAAGTTCGCCCTGCCCGATCACCTCGTGGCCCGTTACGGCGGCGAGGAGTTCGCCGTGATCATGCCGCGCACCCCGCTGAAGGAAGCTGGCCGCATCGCGGACCAGATCCGCAGCGCCATCGAGGCCAAGCGCCTCGTGCGCCGCTCGACCAACGAGACGATCGGTGCTGTCACCGTCTCGTTCGGCGGTGCGCTCTACGCCTCGGGAGAAACGCCCAGCCAGATCGTGGCGCGCGCGGACGAGTGCCTCTATCTCTCCAAGCGCACCGGCCGTAATCGCGTGACACTGGAAAACGCGCTGCCGCCGATGTCGGCCAGCAACGCGGCCTAGTTCACCACCGCCATCAGAAACCCGTCATAGCCCTTGTCGCCAACCGTCTGGATTGCAGTGGCGCTAACGCGTGTCTCGTTGGCGAGCTTGTCGAAAAGCCGTCGCACACCCTGAACCTGGCTGCCGCCATTGGGATCGGTCACCGCCCCGCCGCGCACCACGTTGTCGACGATGATGATCGCGCCCTTCCGCGATAGCCGCAGGGCGTGCTCGAAATAGGCGGGGTTGTTCTCCTTGTCGGCGTCGATGAAGGAGAAATCGAACGGGCCTTTGACATCTGGCAGCAGGTCCAGCGCTGCGCCTGTCCGGATCTCGACCAGCTTGGCCAGCCCGGCCGCCGCGACACTTGTCTGTGCCACCTTTGCGTGTTTTGGATCGATCTCCAGCGTTACCAGCTTGCCATCAGGCGGAAGCGCGCGGGCCAGCCAGATCGCCGAGTAACCGCCAAGCGTGCCGACCTCGAGGATGCGCTTCGCGCCGATCGACTTTGCCATCAGATGCAGCATCTTGCCCTGCGCCGGCGATACGGCGGCCTGCGGCAACCCAGCGGCTTCGGCCTCGCGCAGGCATTGGTCCAGGGCGTCGTCCATACCTACGATCTTGTCGACGAAGTAGGTATCGACTTCCTTCCAGCGCCGCTCGGTCATTTCTTGCGCTTCGCCTTGGCGGCAGGTTTTTTCGCAAGCGCCTTCTTGGCTGCTGTTTTCTTGGCCGCCGCTTTCTTCGGCTTCTTCGCCTTGGCAGCGTCAGCCTTCCTGGCGACCTCGAAGGAGCGCCGGGCAAGTGCTGACGCCTCGTCGCCATCGTCAGCGGCGGTTGCCGGCAGGCTCCAATAGGCGATGTCGCGCACCGTGCCGTCCTTCTTCACGGAGTAGCTCCAGGGCTTGCTGCCCTGTTTCTTTAGTTCGGCGCCAAGGGCGGCGTCCGCCTTTATGAAAAAGGTGTCGTCGTCGAGAATTCCGAAGCCGACGCCGTTGCGATAGACGCCGGCGCCGCCGAACATTCGGCGGATTTCGACCTTGCCAAACCCGGCTATCAGTTCTTCGACGTAATCGCTGAAGCCGGGTGAGAGAACCATGGAGCTCCGTTAGTCCTGTTTGTTGGAGGTGGCCGGCTGGTTGCGCCAGGCCGCAAACAGGATTTGCGCCAACGCCGCCAGCGCAAGGCACGGTATCCAGGCGAGGCCAATCACCACGTACATCGTTCCTCCGCCCTGATGCAGCACTCCGGCCAGCAGGCCGTAGGTGACGAATGCCGTCAGGAAGACACAGCCGGTATTGAATGCCAGCGAGGCCGCACCCGAAATCGCAAAGCCTCTCTGCGCGAGGATTATCCGCAGCACGATCGAGCCAACCATGAGCGCGATACCGATAGTCTGCAGGGTCGAGACAAGCGGCGAAGCCGGATCGACCTGGAAGCCGGCCAGCAGCACGCCCGCCCCCGCGCCCAGAAGAGCGCCGGGCAACAGCACGCCAACAGCTTTCAGGAAGGCTTTCACCAAGGCTCCCGTTCGTGAAGAGGCGCGACGTTACAGCTTTCTGGCCAGCCGCCAAAGGTCTGTTAGAACGGCGCCATGAAGCTGAACCCCAACCTGGATGCGGTGGCCCTGCGATCAGCCTTTGCGGCCGCTGGCCGCCTGCAGATCGCGGATTTTCTTGCCGTGGACGATGCACACACACTTTCCGCGGGTATTTCGGATCTCGACTGGCAGCTGGTGCTCAATACCGGGACGCGCCACGTCGACCTGCCGAGGCAACAGGTCGCCGGCATGGGCAAACCGAAGCTCGCTGCGATCCTCGCCGAAGTCGGCAAGCAGGCCGCAACCAGCTTCCAGTATCTCTACGAGAACTATCCGGTCACCGACCTTGTCGACGCCGGCACGCTGTCCAACCCGCATCTGCGGGCCATCCACGACTTGATGAACTCGGCCGATGCGCGCGGTTTTCTCGAGAGCGTGACGGGACGTGAGACCGACTTCTGCGACATGCAGGCGACACGCTACAGCGCCGGGCATTTCCTAACCGTGCATGACGACGACGCCGGGCCAGCCAAGAACCGGAAGCTGGCCTATGTGCTGAGCCTCACGGAAGGCTGGGCGGCGACCTGGGGCGGACAACTGCAATTCCTGAATAGCGAGGGTGGCGTCAGCGCCAGCTTTGCGCCGAAGTTCAACGCCCTGTCAGTCTTTGCCGTGCCTGCTCCGCACCATGTGAGCCAAGTGGCGAGCTTTGCGCCGAAGGGCCGCATTTCCCTGACCGGCTGGTTCCGCACCCGCTGAAAACTTCGAAAAACAGCGTCCTCCACCCGGCACTTGACGGACGGAACAAATCAGGAACATGATTCAGGTATGGAGTCTTGATAACGGGATTCGCCATGCCGCTCGATAACGTTGCACTGCGCTTTCATCCGAATGCCGACCCTGCCGCGGTCGATACCGTCTATGGCGGCGTCCGCTACCACTCGAAACGACATGCCAAGTGGGCTGTCTTCCTCGACAGCCTGGGCGTCCTGCATTCCTACCAGCCCCGGTCGTTCAAGCTGGGGCGCTCGACGCCCTACACCCCCGATTTCTGGCTGCCGGAGCTGAATGCCTGGCTCGAGGTGAAAGCCGAGGATGCGGCCAGCCGTGAGGCGGACCGGTGGAAATCCGAACAGTTCGCCCGCCAGCATCCCGAATACCGCGTCTGGCTCTCCAGCGGCGCTCCGCGCCCCGGCGAGTGGCACGTCGAGCAGCTCGGTGGCGGCCCTGCCGTGGCGCGTGGCCTGCTGCTCGCCGACGCCAGCACGCCGCGCAATCGCATCTGGGTGTGCGGCTCGAACGAGGAAAACTCGGATCGGCTGGTGTTCGACGCCATCGAGATCGGCACTGGCAAGTCGGAGGTCCGCCCCCGCACCTTCCCGGCCGACCCCAACACGGATGTCACCATGCGGCTGGCCTATGGCTGTGTGCAGAACTTCAACGCCGAGACGTGGACGTCGCTCGGCATGATCAGCCGGCGTATGGCTGCCGATCACCGCACGCGTGGCGCTGGCCAGCCGCACGCCTGACCCGAACCACATGTGAGAACGGCCCGGCGGTGAAGCCGGGCCGTCCCCCAGAGTCCAGGAAACTCGTCCGGGCAGGTGTCTAGAACCCGAACCGCAATCCGCCCTGGACGCTGAAAGCATCCACGCCGAGGTTTGAGTCGGCGTTGGTGAAGCCGACGCCCTCGTCGATCTCCATGAGGTAGGCGTCATAGCGCCCCTCAAGGAACAGCGACGTCCTGTCCGACATCATCCAGCGTGCGCCGGCGATGGCGCGGGCGCTGACGGCCGTGCCGGCATCGAGAAGCACACGGTCGTTCACATCGAGCGACGAAACGCCGATGCCCGCGCCGACATAGGGCCGGAATGACCCTGACGTGACGAAGTCGTAGTAACCGTTTGCGCCCAGCGTCCAAGCCGTCACGGCGCCAGGGTCCTCGAAGATAAGTATCTGCGGCCCGCCACGGCGGCGCACGATGTCGATGTCCTGCTCCGAATAGGACAGGCTTACCTCGCCGCGAATGCTTGGACTGAATACGTAACCATAGGCTGCGTTGACGCCGTAGCCTGCGCCGGTCTCGACTTCGACGTCGCCGCCCGGAATGTCGTAGTTAAAATCCGAGCCGGCAATCGCTCCGGCGCTGATAGAGAAATACGATCGACCTTCTTCCACCGAGGATTGGGCGTTTTGCGCCCAGGCGGCGGGGGTCGCGGCGACAAGCATCGCCGCGCCAATTATGCGCTTCATGAAATTATCCCACTCGTCTTGGATTAGTCCCTCGAAAGAGCGAGGACACCAAGCTTCGGGTGAATGCGTTCTGAATGAGTGGTTTATAAACGCGCGCAACGCGCTACTCGGCAGCGACCGCCGGAATGATGGTGACGCTCTCGCCGCATCCGCAGGCGTCGGTCTGGTTCGGGTTGGTGAAGGTGAACTTGGTATGCAGCGCTGTCACCTCATGGTCGATCACCGAGCCGAGCAGGAACAGCACGGCCTTGGCGTCGATCACGATCGAGACGCCGTTGTCGTCAACGCGCTCGTCAGTGGGATCCGCCGCATCGGCGTAGGACATGGTGTATTCCATGCCCGCGCAGCCGGCATTCTTCACGCCCACACGCAGTAGGCCCGCACCTTTTTCGGCCATGAGATCGCGAACCTGCGCCGCTGCGGCGTCGGTAAGGGTCACAACCTTGGGGCGGGGACGTCTGGCCATGTTTCCTAAATGAGTATCGCTAAACGTGCTTACAACATGTTGAGGGCAAGCCGCGCCTCGTCCGACATGCGGGATGTGTCCCACGGTGGATCGAAAACCAGGCTCGCCTTGGCGGATTTGACGCCCTCGACGCGGCGGGCGGCGTCTTCCACCCAGCCCGGCATTTCGCCCGCCACGGGGCATGCGGGGGCCGTCAGCGTCATCTCGACGTCGACGTGCCGGTCGTCGTTGATGTCGACCTTGTAGATCAGGCCCAGCTCATAGATGTCGACCGGGATTTCCGGGTCGTAGACCTTCTTGAGCTCCTGGATCAGCTCGTCCGTTATCCGGTCCAGTTCGTCCTGTGGAATAGCGGACGGCTTCGCCTCGCCGTCGCCCGGGACCGCCGGGGAGGCGCTGGAATCGATCAGCTGATGCTTCAGGTCGTCAGCCATAACGCACTCTATGACAGCATCGCTCGGGCCTTGGAAAGCGCCTCCACGAACACGTCGATTTCATCGGCCGTATTGTAGAGGGCGAAGCTCGCCCGGGCTGTAGCAGTAACACCTAAATGGGACATGAGCGGCTGGGCGCAATGATGTCCGGCGCGAATCGCCACCCCCTGCCTGTCCAGGATCTGCGCAATGTCGTGCGGGTGGGCGCCCTGCAGTGAAAATGTGAGCACAGGGCCCTTGTTAGGGGCGGTTCCATGGATGGTGAGGCCGTTGATCCCGCGCAGCTCGGAAACGGCTTTTTGCAGCAGCGCCGCCTTGTGCTGGCCGATGGCGACCCGGTCGAGACCTTCCAGCCAGCGGATCGCCGCGCCCAGCCCGATCGCCTCGATGATCGGCGGCGTGCCGGCCTCGAACCGGTGCGGCGGCGCGTTGTAGGTGACCTTGTCGCGCGTCACCGTCTCGATCATTTCGCCGCCGCCCTGATAGGGCGGCAGCGCCTCCAGTTTCGCCCGCTTGCCGTAAAGCGCACCGATGCCGGTCGGTCCGTAAAGCTTGTGGCCGGTGAAAGCGTAGTAGTCCACATCGAGCGCGCAAACATCGACGGCGATGTTGACGACAGCCTGACAACCATCGAGCAGCACATCCGCGCCGACGGCGTGCGCCATCTCGATGGCGCGCTTTACGTCCGGAACGGTGCCCAGCACGGTGGACATGTGCGTCAGAGCCAGCAGCTTAGTTTTCTTCGTGAGCTGCTTGCCTAGGCTGTCCATATCGAGCGAGCCATCCGGCAGAAGCTCGATCCATTTCAGGACCGCACCCTTGCGCTCGCGCAGGAAATTCCAGGGCACGATGTTGGAGTGGTGCTCCATGACGGAGAGCACTATCTCGTCGCCGGGCTGGATCGAGGCGCCAATCCCGGCGGCGACAATGTTGATCGCCTCCGTGCCGCCCTTGGTGAAGACGATCTCCTCGACCGTCCCCGCATTGATGA
>JAUYPV010000145.1 GCA_030697555.1 Hyphomonadaceae bacterium | reverse complement strand
CCGTGGCTGCTCGCCGCCATCTCCGCCATGGACCCGGCCGTGAAGGCCCGCCCCGAAGGCCGCTATACCAACGCCTTCGAAGCCGCCGTCTCCGTCGCCGCCAGGCTCTCCGTTCCGGTCAACGGTTTTGCCGCGACGCCCGGCGATGTCGCCGCTGCTGTCGTGCAGCATCCCGGCGCCACGCTCGAACAGAAGCGCGCCGCGCTCCGCCCCGCGCTCGACGCCGGCAAGATCAAGCCGCTCGACGTCCTCACCACGCTCGTCGCGAAGGACGAGACGCCATCAAAAGCCGGCGCCGCCCGTGCCGCGCCCAACGCCCCGCCCAAGACCGACTTCCTCGGCATGGCGCTCACCGCCTTCGCGAACCCGGAGGCCAAGCCCGACGCGAGATCCGCCGCCTACGCCGCCGCACTGAAGTCCGCCGACACGCCGAGCGACTTCCGCCTGGCCGCCGCCGCCTTGTCCGAAGCCATCAAGGCGCTGCCGAAGGGCGAGACCAACGCCGAGACCTTCTCGCGCGCCGCGCTCTCTCTGGGCGATACCAAACAGGCGACCGACTGGCGCAAGGCGATGGACGAGAAGGCCGACCCGTGGGCTGCCGCCCGCATCGACCTCATGCTCTCCTATACCGGCCCTGCAGCGAAGCCCGGCGAAATCCTCGACCGGCTCGTCGCCGCCCTGCCGCCGCTGCCGGATCCCAACGCAGCAAAGCCCGCCAAGCCGCCCGCGCCAACGCCGCAATCGCGCCAGCTCGACCTGCGCCGCATCGAAAACACCCGCGCCCTCTTCCTCTTCACCGGCACGGGCCGCGCCCTGACGCCCGACCAGCGCGCGCTTCTAGGCTCGCAGAAATCCGCCGGCCGCGGCGTCTCAGATGCCGCCATCGCCCGCATCGCCTCCGCCGCCGACCAGGACGCCAACGGCGAAGCCATGCTCGCCTCGATCGCCCTCCTGGGCTCGGACACCTCCGCCCTCTCCTTCGCCGGCCTCTCCGACGTCCTCACCCAGATGCGCCGCATAGGCCTCGACAAAGACGCCGACGCCATCGCGCTGGAATCCCTGCAGGTCTGGAAAGCGCTGTAGCCACGCTTGGCGTGGCGGCGAGTAGGGAATAGGGAATGGCTTCCCCTCGCTGAAACGGGGCACGGCCCGCTACTCCCTGTTCGCTGTTCCCTATTCCCTACTCCCTGGGCGCTTCGCGCCCACTAACTTCCCATAAACCTCTAGCCCCCAACCATGCCGCGCATGCTCGACACGCGCCGCATTGAAGCCTTCCTCGACACCCTCCGCGCCGAACGCGGGGCCGCCGACAACACCATCGAGGCTTACCGGCGCGACCTGGAAGACGCCTCCACCTTCCTGCGCGCCAACCGCGCCTCCCTGATCGACGCCGGCGAGCGCGACCTCTCAGCCTTCGTGCGAGACCTGCACGAGCGCGGCATGAGCCCCGCCACTGTCTCCCGCCGCCTCTCGGCGCTGCGCCGCTTCTTCCGCTTCCAGCTCGGCGACAACGAGCGGAAAGACGACCCGACCTCGCGCCTCGATGGCCCCACCTTCAGCCGCACCCCGCCCGATGTTCTCTCGCGCGAGGAAGTCGCGCGCCTGATCGACGCCGCGCAGGGAACGGAGCCCGTCGACCTCCGCAACATCTGCCTGATCGAACTGCTCTACGGCGCCGGCCTCCGCGCCAGCGAATGCTGCGATCTGCCGCTCTCGGCCCTGCCTGCGCCCGGCACGTCCGTGCTGATCGTCCGAGGCAAGGGTGACAAGGAACGCATCTCGCCGCTCGGCAAGCCCGCGCTCGCCGCGCTCAAGGCCTACATGGCGGTGCGCGAAACCTTCCTGCCGAAATCCGCCGTCCGCTCCACCGCGCAGCGCTTCGTCTTCCCGTCGCGCGGCGCCGGCGGCCGCCTAACGCGCCGCCGTCTCGGCCAGATCCTCGAAGACCTCGCGATGAAGGCCGGCATCGCCATCGACCGCGTCACGCCGCACGCCATGCGCCACGCCTTCGCGACCCACCTGCTCTCCGGCGGCGCCGACCTCCGCGCGGTCCAGCTCCTGCTCGGCCACGCCGACATTTCGACGACGCAGATCTATACCCACGTCGTTACAGACGAACTGCGCGACCTCCTCGAAGCCGCCCATCCGCTGGCAAAAGCGTCATAGCTTCCGATCGACTTGAAGGTAATGTTGTCCGGCGCTAGTCAAGCGAGCTCATGAATTACGACGATTACATCGCTGTCTTCAACACGGGTGATGACGCCGCTCTGGTCGATCGCTTCTTCGCCGATGACGTGGTCTTCAGCGGCGGGACACGCGAAGCCAGGGGCAGGAAGGCGCTGCTTGCGTTCCTGCATTGGGCGCACGACGGCGTGCGCGAAGTGATGCGCCCTCAGCGCGTGCTGCGCGACAATAATCTCATCTTCGCCGAAATCGATATGGACTTTCACGCCACGAAGGAGCGCGCGGAATTCCCTTTCGGCCATCTCCGTCCGGGGGATCTGGTGACCGTCAAGTTTTTCGTCGCCTACACGCTGCAGGGCGGCAAGGTCGTGGAGCTGAAATCGATGACCTGGCCGCCGGAACGCGGCGTCACCAAGCTGCCGCGGCTAGGGCCTCACCCCAGCCAGATCGCCGCCTTCCACGCCTATGCTTCGGCCTTCAGCAATGCCGACTGCGACCGCTTTCCGACATTCTACCAGCCCGACGTCGTACTGGAGCTGAACAGGATCCCGCCCATCCACGGGCGCAATGGAATCGTCGATTTCTACGGGCCGATGTTCGAGCGCGTGCGCGAGGCGCTGACAATTCACGACGTCACGGCCACAGAAGGCTCAATCCGGGTCCACGCCACGACGCGCTTTACCGCCATCAAAGACGCCCCGGATTTTGTGATCGCTCCGCTAAGGCAGGGCGATTACATCGAAGGACGCGTTTTCGTGGACTATACGTTGCGAGATGGCCTGATTGCCCACATCCGCGTGAGGCGAGACGGCGAGATGGTAAAGCACCCTTTGACAGCCGCATAAGAGTCGGCATTGACGTAGGGCGCATGAAGCGAAGCGGAATGCACCATCCCGTCCGTGAAATGCGCCAGCGGCTTCAGTAGTGCGGCGGGGGCGGCTCCTCGCCCGGCTCGAGCCCGGCGCTCGACTGCTCGGCGAGGTTCACCCGCTCGGTCAGCGTCACCACCTCCCGCGTCAGCCGGTCGATCTCCTTCCACTGCGCGGTGACGATCCTGTTCAGATCCTCGATCACCTCGTCCTGATGGACGATGCGCATTTCCAGGGCGTCGAGTCGTGCTGTGTCGGTCATGAGCGGGTCTTACAACAAGCTAGCGCCAACGGCACCCCGTAGGGTGCATGGAGCGAAGTGGAATGCACCATCGCGCCGCCTGAACCTGTACACCGCTAGGGGCGCACTCCACATGCCTCCCTGACACCCGTCAGCGAGGTTGTACCCATTTGTGCGCCCACGCACCGCACGCTAGACCCGCCCCATGCCGCGCCTTCCCCCGCTCCCCAACCTCGACTTCGCCACCGGCGCGCCGTACTCGCGCGACCGCGACGACGTCTACTTCTCCGGCGAAGGCCTTTCGGAAAAACGCCAGGTCTTCCTCGCCGGCTGCGGCCTTCCCGAAACCTGGTCCGGCCGCGATCGCTTCGCCATCGGCGAGCTGGGCTTCGGCGCCAGCCTCAACCTCCTCGCCGCCTGGGATCTCTGGAGACAACACCGCCCCTCTCCCACCGCCCGCCTTGACTACCTCTCCTTCGAAGGCTTCCTGATGAAGCCCGAAGACGCCGCCCGCATCCACGCCATGTGGCCCGAACTCGCCGACCTCTCGCGCCAGCTCCTCGCCCGCTGGCCCGTCCGCGCCAAAGGCTTCCAGCGCATACCGCTGCCCGACGGCGTCACCCTCACCCTCGCCGTCGATGAAATTTCTTCCGCCCTGCCCGAGGCCCGCGCCCGCATCGACGCCTGGTTCCTCGACGGCTTCGCACCCTCGAAGAATCCCGAAATGTGGTCGCCCGAAATCATGTCCCACGTCGCGCGCCTCTCAGCGCCCGGCGCCCGCGCCGCCACCTACACCGTCGCCGGCGACGTCCGCCGCAGCCTCGAAGCAGCAGGCTTCGCCGTCGAGAAAAAACCCGGTCATGGCCGCAAGAAGGAAAGACTCGAAGCCCGCTTCCCAGGCGAGGCATCGCAAGCGCCTGCACCCCGCCGCATCGCCATCATCGGCGCAGGCATCGCCGGCGCCTGCGTCGCGCGCTCCTTCCTCGATCGCGGCTGCGACGTCACGGTCTACGACAAGGGCGCAGGCCCTGGCGCGGCCGCCAGCGGCAATCCGCTTGCCCTCGTCATGCCAAGGCTCGACGCCGCCGACGGCCCACAAGCACGCAGCCTCATCGAAGCCTATCTCTACGCCCGCCGCTTCTACGCCACGCTCGGCCCCGACGCCGCCGTCCCGCTCGACGC
The DNA here is from genome assembly GCA_030697555.1 of Hyphomonadaceae bacterium. GTDB lineage: Bacteria > Pseudomonadota > Alphaproteobacteria > Caulobacterales > Hyphomonadaceae > UBA7672. Next base: position 12,820 of record JAUYPV010000145.1, on the reverse strand, counting down.
CATCCACCGCCCACGTGGGCCAAAGGAACAGCAGCGCTTCACAAAACTCCTCGCCGATCCGCCGCTCGACGAAAGCCTGCTGCAGCCCAAAGCCGACGGCCTCCGCCACCTCGGCGCCTTCGCCGTCCGCCCATCCATCGCGCTGCCCCGCCTGCTCGAAGGCGCAACCCTGCGTTTCAACACGAACATCCCGTCGCTCGACGATGTGGACGCCGACCTTGTCATCGTCTGCGCCGGCATGGGCATCGCGAACTTCGAAGGCATCGATGCCCCACCCCTCGCCGGCCGCCTCGGCCAGCTCGAAAGCGCGGCATCCTCGGGCAGTCCCAACGCCATCGCCGACGGCGGCTACGCCCTCGAAGCCTTCGGCCAGCTCGTCTTCGGCGCAACCTTCGAGCCCGCCGACGGCGAGCCAAAGATCACCGGCGCCGCGCGCGCCGAAAATCTCGCCACGCTCGCCCGCCTGCGTCCTGATCTTGCGTCCAACCTCGATCCCGGCTCGCTCACATCACGCGCCGCCATCCGCGCAACCACGCCGGATCGCTTCCCCTTCGTTGGGCCCCTTTCGTCAAAGGCGGAGGCGCAAAAGGAAAAGGCGCCGGTGGGACAACCGGCGCCTTCAAGACCTTTCCGCCTTTTGGGCGGGCTCGGCGCGCGCGGCTTTTTATGGTCGCCGCTTCTCGCCGAGCTTGCCACCTCGGAGGCCTTCGACGAGCCCTCGCCAGCAGAAGCGAGTGTCGCCGAAAGCCTTGACCCCGGGCGTTATCTCCGCCGAGCGCTCAGGCGCCCGGGCTAGCCATGTCGCTCCTGCGCAGCCTTTCGATCTCCTCGGCGAGATTGCGGTCACCGTCTGTCACGAGACGCTCCAGCACCCGCACGCGATCCTTCAACTTCGTAATCTCTCCATGCATGTGGCCGACCAAACCCTTCAGCTCCTCGGCCTCGCCGCTCGTCTGCCGCGACTTGAGCCGCCGCCTCTCGAGCTGCATGCCGTTCGTGATGATACCGCCAACGGTGCAGATCAGCACGATGCCGATGATGAATTCGAACAGGCCCATTGCCGCCCCTCAGCTCCTCGCATCGTCCCCGCGCAGCCGGTTGATCTCGTCCGCCAACTTGCGATCGTCGTCTGTCACCAGCTTCTCCAACACTTGGACGCGCTCGCGCAACCGCGCCACCTCCGCCGAAGTCTCCGCCACGATGCGTTCAAGGCGCGCGGCTTCTTCAACCCCGAGGCCGCCCTTCGCGCGGAGCTTCTGGGCCTGCATCTTGCTGCCGAACCCCAGCATGGCGATGAAGGTCCCCATGCCTGCGATGGCCACAAGTGCTACTTCGATTGGCATCCGCTACCCCTTTTGTCCCACGCTTCCCTAGCCGCGTACGCTTTCGGCGCCGAGCCGGCTGATCTCGCTGGCGACGCGGCGGTCTTCGTCGGTCGCAAGGCGCTCCAGCACCTGAACCCGCTCGCGCAGCTTCGCCATTTCCGCTTGGGTCTCCGCGAGGATCTGCTCGACCAGCTCATTCTTGCCGGCTTTTATGGCCAGCCTCTTTTCCTCGTGCTGCAGGGCCATCTTCACGATGAGATAGGCGAAGAAGACCGTGGCGATGACGGCAGCGGCGATGCTTGGGGCAAGGAGCGTCATGGCCTATCCCCTCGCCTCTTCACTACCGCGGAGGCGGTTGATCTCGTTCGCAACGCGGCGGTCGTCATCGGTGATGAGGCGCTCCAGCACAGCGACGCGATCCTTGAGCTTCTCCAGCTCTGCCTGCGTCACGCGGCTGGCAGCGGCTTCCGCGCCGCCCTGCGCCTCGGCGATCTTCAGCTTGATCTGCTGGCTCTTGATCCAGACATTGCCGATGACCGCCACCAGGCCGATGCTGATCCCGAGAATCGGGATCATCACGCCCATCATTTCAAGACTCATTGGTCCGGCGCTCCACGAAGTTTCTCGATCTCGGCGGCGAGCTTTGCGTCGTCATCGACCGCGAGCCGTTCGAGAACCTGCACGCGCTCGCTCAGCGTAGCGATCGTGCGCTGCATGGACTCAACCGTAGCCTTCAGGTCGGCGACTTCTGAGGAGTCCGCGGCAGACGATTGTCCGTTGGAAGAGCGTCCGGTGCGCGAGCCGCAGCCGCCGCCCATGCCCATCTGGCGCATGCTTTCCTGGTCGAGGCCCCAGAAGGCGGGGTCGCCGAAATGGGCCCAGCGGTTGCGGCGCTCTTCGCGCCTGGCGCGCCATTCCTCACGGCGTTTCTGGAACTCGTTCAGCAGGTCGTCCTGGCTGTACTGGCTGCGGTCGTGCATCGGCGTGGTTCCCCTTCAGCGCACAGTGAAACTTCAGATCGAAGGCCGGTCGTCGCCGCGCAGGCGATCGATCTCGCGGGCGAGCTTGCGGTCGTCGTCCGTCATCAGGCGCTCCAGCACCTGGACTCGATCGGAGAGGCGGTCGATCTGCGACTGCATCGATCCGATCAGCGCATCGTCCTCTCGCGAGCGGCCCACGCGGGCCTTGGTCAGCATGTGCGTCCGCCAGAGCTTGGCGCCGAACACGATCGCAACGATCAGAACCACCATGGTGAAGGGAGACGTCACGGCGAAGATCTCCAACATTTACACGACCCCAAAGACGTCGCCCTCATCGGGCTCAGGAAGACATGGCCCCTGCGCGCTAACGTGCAAGCGGGCGCCAGTTCACATCGAACCCACAATTCGGCGGGCAGGTGCGCGAGGCGATCTCCATCGTGAGACCGTCCGAGCCTTTGCCGAAGACGATCTTCATGTCGCCGGCGTTGAGATGGACGACGCCGAGCTGGGCGCCGACCGTAACCGCTGTCATTCCAACCGCGAGCAGGACCGCGGCAGAGGCAAGTTTGATATTCAGATCGCGAGCCATGTTGTCCCTCTTTTGTCTTGGGGCTCAGTCCTGGTTCTTCAGTCCCGATATTCGATCCGGGTGGGCGGCAGGAGGAGGATGCCGCCCCGTTCAGTCCACTAGGAATTCTCGAGGTCGCGGAATTCGCGCTTCAGTTTCCACTCTTCCGAGGTCACCGAGCGTTCCATCCGCGCCAGGCGGTCGTCCATGTCCTTGAACTTGTAGCGGATGTTCGAGAACGTTTCGGCCGGCCGGTCCGACACCGAGCGCCAGAAGCGCTCTTCATCGGGAGAGAGGTTGCGCGGGCGATACGGCGCCACCGGCGTGATCGCCCAGAGGACAATGTAGCCGACCAGCACGACGCCGGATCCACCCATGAAGAAAACGATCGCGGTAACGACGCGGGTGATGGTGGGATCCCAGCCCATGCGCTCGGCAATGCCGCCGCAGACGCCGGCGATGACCTTGTCCCGCGAGCGATAGAGCTTCTTGGGGTTCGGTGAATATGTGTAATCGTCGACCATTAGTTGATGTCCCCTCTCGTGCTCTGCGTGGGACGCGGCCGCGCAGGCTGCGCGTCGGGCTCGATGAGGCGTTCCAGCGTTTCGATGCGGCGCTCCATCGTCCTTGCGGAGCGCCAGAGATCTTCGAGCATCCGCTCGTCATCCTCGGTCAGGTTCTTGGATGTCCTCGACTTCGAAATGTAGTGGAGGATCATCCAGGGCAGGACGATGAAGATGGCGACTACGGCGACCAGGCCGATCGTCATCCCGAAGAAAGCTTCCATCGCCATTACGAGCCCTCACCCTCACCGGCTGCCCGCGTGCGGCGCGAGGCCGGCGTGGGAGCGGATCCGCCCGAGCGGCGGCGCTTGAGCTCGGCGAGCTCCTTCTCGATGGACTCTTCGGCGGCGAGTTCCTGGAACTGCGCTTCGAGGCCGCGCTCGCCGACATTGATGAGGTCGGCATACGCTTCCATCTCGTCCACTTTACGTTCGACCTGGGCGTACCGGCGCATCGCCTCGTCCACCTTGTTCACCTCGATGCGCGAGCGCATCTGGATGCGTTGTTCGGCGGCTTCGCGGCGGACGATCAGGGCGCGCAACTTGGTCTTGGCTTCGTCGAGCTTGGCCTGCAGCTTCTCGAGATCGTCGGTGCGCTTGACGCCGACTTCCTCGATCGCTTTTAGCGCCAGCCGGCGGCCTTCGATCTCTTTTTCAGCGCGTTGTTTGGCAGCGAGCGCGCCGCGGGCGAGGTCTTCGCGCCCCTTCTCCACGGCGAGCTCGGCTTTGGACGACCAGTCGAGACGGGATTGTTCGAGAGTGAGGATATCACGCTCGTATTCCTTCTTGTCCGCCATCGACCGCGCAGCGGCGGAGCGGACCTCGACGAGGCAGTCTTCCATTTCCTGGATGATCAGACGGGCGATCTTCTCCGGATCCTCCGCCTTATCCAGCATGGCATTCAGGTTGGAGTTGATGATGTCGGACAGTCGGGAGAACACGCCCATATCAGAACCTTTCGTCGTCTCGTTTCTGTGTTGGTCTTCTTGTCTTTTGTCTTGGTCGGCAGTGGATCGGGGAGAGGTCAGAAGATGATGCGGGCGATGATGAAGCCGGCGACGAAGAAGCCCCAGCTTTCCATCGGTCTCGAGGTCAGCCAATTTCCGACGCGCGCCATTGTGGTCTTCGTCCGGACTTTGCTCTGCTCGTCGAAATACCGCATCAGTGTCTCCTGTGGTCGCCGGCGTTGTCCCGGCATGGATCACTTGTAAGCAACCTCCGTGCCAGGTTTTGCTTAACCACTCAGACGGTTGTTTTCGCTAGATTTTGACGATTTGAACCGACTTCAGATTTACGAATCTGGTGAAAACCGCCATGAAACTATTGGCGTAATCAGCCTTGGAGTGGTAATTCTCGCCATATGGTCCAGACCTCCGCTCCCGAACTCATCGGCCAATCCCCGACCTGGCTGGAGGCCCTCGAACGGGTCTCGCTCGCAGCCCAGGTCGAGCGTCCGATCCTGGTCATCGGCGAGCGCGGCACGGGCAAGGAACTGATCGCCGAGCGCCTGCACTACCTCTCGCCGCGCTGGGACAAGCCGTTCGTGAAGGTCAATTGCGGCGCGCTTTCCGACGACCTGCTCGACAGCGAACTCTTCGGCCATGAGCAGGGGGCTTTTACGGGAGCGACCAAGAGACGTCAGGGCCGCTTCGAGCAGGCCGATCACGGCACGCTGTTTCTCGACGAGATCGCCACAGCCTCGACCGAAGTTCAGGAAAAACTGCTGCGCGTAGTGGAATACGGCGAGTTCCAGCGGCTGGGCGGCGAAGACACCCTCACCTGCGATGTCCGCATCGTCGCCGCCACCAACGTCGACCTTCCAGCGCGTGCAGCCGAAGGCCGCTTCCGCGCCGACCTGCTCGACCGCCTCGCCTTCGACGTCATCACGCTGGCCCCGCTGCGTGCGCGGCCGGAGGACATCATCCTGCTGGCCGAGCATTTCGGACAACGGATTGCGCGCGAGCTTGAAGGCGATTTCCCCGGCTGGTCCCGCGAGGCGCTGGAAGCCATGTGCGCCCACGCGTGGCCTGGCAATGTCCGTGAGCTCCGCAACACGGCCGAGCGGGCGACCTTCCGCATCATGGCGGCCCAGGCCAATGGCGCGCCGCTGGGTCCGGTCACGATCACCCCAGACCTGCTCGATCCCTTCCATTCCCCCTGGCGGCCGCCCAAGGAACTCAGCGAGCCGATCGCGAAACCTGCACCCGCTCCGGCGCCAGCGGCCGCCCCTCCGGTCGTGGACACGAAATCATTTCCCGCTCCAGACGCCGGAGCGGGTCCGGTGGACTTCAACGAGTGCATTTCGGTGCTGGAAAAGAAGCTGATCGAGGCCGCCCTCACTCACTGCCGGGGCCACCAGCGCAAAGCGGCCGAGCGGCTGGGCCTCAGCTATCACCAGATGCGCGGCCTGCTTCGGAAATACGGCTATGGCCGCGAAGGCGGGGACACGGCAGCGATCGAAGCCTCGGAAACATAGCGTTTCGTCTGCAATTGCAGGCGATTTGCGTGAAATTTCATTGGTTACCAAAACGCTAAAACAACCCTGTTTGGCTAGCGTTCTCGGCGACTCCTTCCCGGACCGCCATGCCGCAACGCACCGCCTTTCTCGGGCTCGATTTCGATCCGCTCGGATCGGACGAGGCGCCGATCACCATCGCCGCCCGCGCGCGGCGCATGGAGCCGTTTGCGTATGCGGCGACCCCGAACGTCGATCACATGGTGCGGCTCGACCAGAACCCGGAACTGCGCCCGCTCTATGCCGACGCGTGGCTGAACCTGTGCGACAGCCGTGTGCTGGAGCTGTTCGCAAAATTCTCGAACGTCCTGCTGCCCGCAGCACCTGGCGCGGACGTTGTGCAGAGACTGTTCGAGGATCACATCCATCCCGACGACACGGTGGTCGTCATCGGTGGCACGGCGAAGATCGCCCGCAAACTGCGCGAGCGCTATCGCCTGAACGACCTGCGCTGGCTCGATGCGCCGCCCAATCTGAAGGACGACGCCCACGCCCGCTCCGAATGCGGCTATTTCATCCGCGCCAATCCCGCGCCGTGGATCTTCCTCGCGGTGGGATCGCCACAGCAGGAGATGATCGCGCACGAAGTTGCCGCCGCAGGCGATGCGGTAGGCGTTGCGATCTGCTGCGGCGCCAGCCTCGAATTCCTCGCCGGCGAAGTCTCCCGCGCGCCAAAATGGATGCGCGACACCCGGCTGGAATGGATGCATCGCCTGGGCTCGGAGCCCGCCCGCCTGTGGCGGCGTTATCTGGTCGACGGCCCGCGCATCCTTGGCATATGGCGGCGGTGGGTTGCCGCCTCACGCTAGCCGATCTGTTTTCGCCAAGCTAAGGTCCTTCCGGTTGACGGGTTGGGGACGATGGCTGGAGACCGGCAAACTCTCATTTTCTGGGGCGCTGAACTCGATGGCGCCTTCCGTCGCAGGCTCGAACGCGAGCTTGGCGCGCTGCAGGTGCGCTTTGCGGATGCCTCGGCGGTGGACCCTGATCCCGATGGCGGAGCGCCCCTGAAGCTTGCGGTGCTGGCCGCGGGCGACGCCGCGCCCCGCCACATGGATCTTGTGGTGCTGGTCGGCGCCATCCAGATGCGCGAGCAGTTCGGCGCGCTTCATCTCGAGATCGCGGACATTGAAAACCGTACGCGGCGATGGACGGGCTTCTGCGAGCAACTCGCAAAGAAGCTCGATCGCGCGAGTCTGGCTGTTCCGGCCGAAGAGCTTGAAGCGCGCCTGGACGAAGCAACGCGCCGCGCCGAGGAAGCTGAACGCGCCCGCGCCGACTTCGAGCTTCAGTTCAACACTGCAGCACGAACCGCAAAGCAGGCTGAAGCAGCGCTTGCCGTCGAACGGGCCCGCACCGCCAATCTCGAGCGCGCCGTCCAGCGCCTCGAAGCGATCTCGGAATCCACGGCGTTTGCGATATCTCCGCTCCCTCAACCCGTTCGCGCTGTGCTGGCCTCGGCGCGCGAACACGCCTGGCGCTCGCGTCTTGCTGCCGCCCGCGCACATGAGATGGCGGACGCACATCCCGATGCGCTCATATGGAAATCCGGCGCGACCTATTCAGGCGAGACGCTGAACAAGCTGCCTCAAGGCTTTGGCGTGATCGTCTTCCGCGATGGCGGAAAAAAAGAGACTGCGCGCTACGCCGGCGCGTTCGAGGAGGGACGCCGATCCGGCCATGGTGTCGGCGCATCCGGCGAAGGACTCGTCTGGACGGGCGAATGGAAAGACAACGAAGCATGCGGATTCGGACTGCTCGAGACGCCTGACGGCGCGCGCTTCGAGGGCGAAGTTGCGCCCAATGCCGAGGGCGCGCCGAAGGCAGTGAGCGGCCACACCTGGCCCGCGACAAAGACCGCGCGCCTACAGCCTCACCGTCCCGCCGCGCCCGCCCTGCCTTCCCCGACAAATCAGGCCGCCGGCGGCTGATCAGCAAAAAAGCGCAGAAAAGCCCTTGCAAACGCCACTCGAAATGATACTTAAGCATCCACTTAAGTATTGGAGCGCCGATGCAGGCCGCCATTGCCCTCGACCGGACTTTCCATGCGCTGAGCGACCCGACGCGTCGCGCCATGGTGCAGCGCCTGTCTCGCGGGCCGGCCTCGGTGAGCGAACTCGCGAAGCCCCTGGCGATCTCCCTCCCGGCGGTGATGCAGCACCTCCATGTGCTGGAAGCCTCCGGCATCGTGCGGTCAGCAAAAGTGGGGCGCGTGCGCACCTGTCATGTGGAGCCCAAAGTGCTGTCACAAGCCGAGCGATGGATCGCCGAACGCCGCGATCAGTGGGAACGCAAGCTCGACCGCCTCGCCGACTATCTCGACGCGACCGCCAGCGAAAACGACAACACCTAGGACGGAGACGCCCGATGACCTCCCCGAACGCCCTTATGAAACCCAGCGTCGTCCACGAGACGGTGGTGCTGGAGCGCACCTACAAGGCCTCGCCTGCACGCGTTTTCGCGGCGTGGGAAAGCGTGGAGGCGCGCCTGCGCTGGAGCAAACCCTACCCCGACACCGGCCTCGCCTACGACGCGCACGACTTCCGCGTTGGCGGTAAGGACATTCTCCGCTGCGGACCCGCCGACGACCTGCGCTTCCATGCCGAGGTTTACTATCTCGACATCGTTCCCGGCAAACGCCTCATCTTCTCCGAGCGCATCAACGAAGCCGGCAAGCCGATGGCGACCGCGCTGCTCACCGTGGAGTTCCGCGCCAAGGGACAGGATACGCACCAGCTCGTCACCATGCAGATCGCGGCGCTCGACGGCTCGGACATGGTCGAAGGCTACAAGCAGGGCTGGGAGCCTACGCTCGACAATCTCGCCAAGGAATTCTGAGGAACCCCCATGACCACTCAAACAACCACCGCCACAAAGATCAGCTTCGGCTCGTTCACGATCGAGCGGAAATACAGTCACAAACCGGAGCGCGTGTTCCGCGCCTTCGAGGATCCAGAAGCGCACTACCGCTGGTTCGTTTCCGGCGAAGGCTGGGAGATCGCCAACTACACGCACGACTTCCGCGTAGGCGGGCACGAACACGGCAAGTTCCGCCCGGTTGGCCATCCTTCGACGTTCGGCAACGACACCTGGCATCTCGAGATCATCAAGGGCCAGAGAATCGTCAGCGCCTACACGATGAGCGTCGACGGCAAGCCGTTCTCGCACTCGCTGGCGACGATCGAACTGGTCGCCGACGGCCCCAATGACTGCAAGCTCACCTACACCGAACAGGGCGCCTATTTCGGCGGCGAGGGTGAGCAGGAGATCAAGAACCGCAAGACCGGTTGCGAAGAACTGTTCGGCAAGCTCGAGATCGAACTCAAGACGCATTCGTGAAACGCGTTGCGTTGTCTTGTAGCCAAAAGTGGTGAGACCGGCATTCCGGCCGCCTCCACGATGGGCGATGATGCAGACACGGATGAAGGACAGACGATGACGCTTCGCCTCTACATGCACCCGCTGGCTTCCTATTGCTGGAAGGCGCTGGTCGCCTTTTACGAGGCTGACGTTCCGTTCGAGCAGGAGATCGTCGATCTCGGCGATCCGCAACAGCGGGCGAACTTCCTGAAGCTGACGCCGCTTGGGAAATTCCCCGTTCTGGTCGACGAGGATGCCGGCAAGGGCTTTCCGGAATCGAGCATCATCATCGAATACCTGGCGATGAAATATCCGGCGGCGGCGAGACTGATTCCCGCCGACCGCGATCTCGCGCTGCGCGTGCGGCTCTCCGACCGGTTCTACGACCTCTACATTCACGAGAAGATGCAGCGGATCGTGGGCGATCGCCTGCGGCCGGGCGACAGGAAGGATCCAACGGGCGTCGAGCAGGCGCGCGCGGAACTCGACGCCGCGCTGACGTTGGTGGATCGCGACATGGAATCCGGCGGCTGGGCGACGGGGCTGACGTTCACAATGGCCGACTGCGCCGCGGCGCCCGCGCTCTACTACGCCAATGAGGTTGCACCCTTCGGCGAGAAGCATGCGGCGGCGGGCCGCTACCTCGAACGGCTCAAGGCGCGACCGTCCTTCGCGCGCGTGCTTGCGGAAGCCCAACCCTATTTTTCAATGTTCCCGCGCTCCTGAGTGCGGCGCCCCAGAGACAGAGAGTCCCCTCTTGGTTGAGACACTCGACAAGCCCGGCGCCAAACACGCCAGTTTCACCATCGAGCGCAAGTTCAAGGCGCCGCCCAAGCGCGTTTTTGCGGCCTGGGCGACGCTCGAAGCCAAACAGAAATGGTTCGCCGGCGGTGAGGGGTGGACCGAAGAGGTCCGTGGCTTCGACTTCCGCGAAGGCGGCAGCGAGGAACTGGTAGGCAGGAAAAAGACCGGAACGGTCTCTGCGTTCTTCTGCCGTTACTGGGAGATCATTCCAGACCAGCGCATCGTCTACGCCTACGACATGCATCTCGATGGCGTGCGTATCTCCGTGTCGCTGGCGACCATTGAGCTTCGGCCGGAGGGAACGGGCACGCACATGACGCTTACCGAACAGGGCGCATATCTCGTACCGTACGATCCCGATGGCGACGATCACGGCTCGCGCCTGCGCGGCACGACCGAGCTGATCGACAGGGTGGTGAAGTACGTCGACGGGAACTAGCGCTCGAGGATGGTCGAGAGCCTGGGCGGCGTCGGCTGGCCCTGCCCTTCGGCCGCTTTGCCGGAGCGCGGGCGGCGCGGACGCGTGTCGCGCACGATGGTGAGGAAGACGATCCCGAGATCGACGGCGATGCTGGCGAAGAGCGCGAGGAAAGCCTTGTCGTCGAAGACGAAGTCGGTCTCACCTTCCATCTCGATTCCGAACATTCCGGCCAGCCATTCGATCAGGCCGAAGAAGGCCGCGCGCGTCGCCTTGGGGCCCTCCAGGAAATCGAATTCCGGCGCCGCAACGCTGTCGACAGCTCGCAACTGGGCCGCGGCGGCGAGCAATTTCTCGTTCAGCACCACATCCCAACAATAACCGGGATCGCCGGTGCGGGAGGGATCGGGACTGCCGGGACGCGCGGGATCGGGCCCAACCTCAGCGGCAAGTTGCGCCAGGCGGTCGGCGAAAGCGCCCGCGTGAAGCGTACGCAGGTCGTTGGCAGTGGAGGCGAATACGCGTGCCTCTTCATGCACGCTGGTGAACAGGGTGCGCCGCTCGGCGGATGGAAGGCGCGAGGCAGCAGCCAGCTTTTCCAGCATGGCGCGCTCGGACGCATCGAGCTTGAGCGACGCTGCGGGGGGCGCACGCTTCACCAGCGCATCGACCTGCCGTTGCAGACGCTCCCGCTGGCCGGCGACCGGCGCGATCCAGTTCGCGCGGACCTCATCGCCGAGGTTGCGGGCGCGGTCGGCGAAACCGAAGCGGCTGCGCATCAGCGGGCCTTCGCCGGGCGTCGACGCTGGGTGGTTGGCGCAGGTGCGGCCCTCGCTGGCCTCCGTCTCGGCGCGCTGTGCAGCAAGCTGGGCAGCTTCGCCCGTCGCGCGCTCGGAGGTTTCAAGCGCCGCGCTGGTGCGCGCGATCGAGCCGGACAGATTGGTGATAACCCCCTCGAACTGGCGCTCGGTGAATTCCTGTCCCGCGAGCTCTTTCCAGAAGAAGCCGTAGCCAAAGCCGATCGTCCACACCGCGAACAGCAGATAGAAAACGAACGACACGCCCCGCACCCACCAGGCAGTCCGCTCGCCGGCAACGAGGTGGTGAAGCGCCACGACCATCGCGCTGACAACGAAAAGAGTGGTCGCGCCTGTGATCGCAAGTTCAGCAACGCTGAGCTGCCCGGCGTCAGTGTTGGCGGCTCGGAGATCGGCGAAGCCGAGGCCGGTCGCCAGCACGGAAAGCAGGAAGAACCCGAGCAGGGCAAAGCCGGAAAGGCCGCGCGGCGAAAAGGGCGCGGTCAGCCATCGCCATCTGCCAACGCCTCGTCCGCGCACTCAAATCCCCCAACAACCCGCGGCCAGCCTAACGCCACAGGCGACCCGGCGCCGAGTCCGAATCTTCGACCGGCCCGAGTACGCGACCGATTTGCCCCGGCAGTTTTCGTGGCTGTGGCGCCCGTCACGCCAACAATCCGGCAATCGAAAGGACAACCCGAAGCAGCCAATGGACAAAAAAGCTGGGCGAATCTGCAGCACGCAAAGCAGCGCGTCGCGCACTACTATTTTGTAATCGCGGCTACCTCTTTCGATTACTTCGGTTTTCTCTCCAAACGCGAGCGAATGCGGTCAAATGGGAGGGACTCGCCCGCTCGGGAATGTTAAATTCGCGTCGGCGGCCGGGCACTGTTCCGGCTTGGACACGAGATGGGATCGGATACTGCCCATGCCTTTCAGGACAAAAGAGCTCTCACGTTTCAAGTCCAGGCGCGTCGCCGAACGGGCCCTCGCGGAAATCGTCGAAGACGGCGGACACGCCGCCGACTTCCGGATCGAGGAAGATTCGAGCGGCACATGCGTGATCGTCGTACTCGAGCGCGACGGCGGCAACGTTGCCGGTATGCTCGGCGCCTGAAGCTTCGTCGCGACTGGACCGCCGAGGAACGGCGGCAAAGCCGAGACGGAGTAACGACACAGCAAGCCCCGCCCTTAACCTGCGGGGTCAGACGACGAAATCCGCAGGTTAAGGACGCGCGCCGAAAGTTTTTTCAGAAAAAGATTCGCAAGCGCCTCAGAGGCTTGCGCGGTTTTCGCGGAAAATCCGCTCCGAAAAATCGTGCAACTTATCCTGCTGGGTCGAAGCGCATTTATACTCACGCCCATCGCCTCCGCATGGAGGGCAGCCGGTACACCTGTTCAACGGCGCGGAGGCGGTGCGTTCGAGCGTGGAGCCCTTAGGGGGTCCTCAGCTCCCGCGTACGCCGTAGTCAAGCTCCGGCCAAGTGGGAG
>JAUYPV010000143.1 GCA_030697555.1 Hyphomonadaceae bacterium | reverse complement strand
GACAGCTATCGCCGCTTCATCCAGATGTATTCCAACGTCGTCCTCGGCATCCCGCACGACGAGTTCGAACACATCCTCGACGACTACAAGGAAAGCCACGACCTCAACCTCGACACAGAACTCGGCGCCGAAAGCTGGATGGAAGTCATCGCCCTCTACAAGCGCGCGATTGTGAAAAGGCAAGGCCGCGACTTCCCGCAGGACCCGAAGGACCAGCTCTGGGGCGCCATCGGTGCCGTCTTCTCCAGCTGGATGAACGACCGCGCCGTCACCTACCGTCGCCTCAACGACATCCCCGAAAGCTGGGGCACCGCCGTCAACGTCCAGTCCATGGTGTTCGGCAACATGGGCGAGAACTCCGCCACCGGCGTCGCCTTCACGCGTGACCCCTCCACCGGCGAGAAGCATTTCTACGGCGAGTATCTGGTGAACGCGCAAGGCGAAGACGTCGTCGCCGGCATCCGCACGCCAGCCCCGATCTCCAACTCGCGCAAGGCCGCCCTCAAGTCCGACGACAAGTCGCTCGAGGAGGCGATGCCCAAGGTCTACGCCCAGCTCATCGCCGTCGCCGAGCGCCTCGAGACGCACTACCGCGACATGCAGGACATCGAATTCACGGTAGAGCAGGGCGTGCTCTACATGCTGCAGACCCGCAACGGCAAACGCACTGCCCAGGCCGCCCTGAAACTCGCCGTCGAGATGTGCCGCGAAGGCCTCATCTCGAAAGAGGAAGCCGTCCTCCGCCTCGAGCCGTCACAGCTCGACCAGCTTCTCCACCCCGCCATCGCCGACGATGCCGTGCGCGATGTCTTCGTGAAGGGCCTGCCGGCCAGCCCAGGCGCCGCCGTCGGCCAGGTCGTGTTCGACCCCGCCGAAGCCGTCGCCCTCGCGGCCAAGGGCACGGCCGTCATCCTCGTCCGCATCGAGACCAGCCCCGAAGACATTCAGGGCATGCACGCCGCCAAGGCCATCGTCACCGCCCGCGGCGGCATGACCAGCCACGCGGCCGTCGTCGCGCGCGGCATGGGCCGTCCCTGCGTCTGCGGCGCCGGCGCCCTGCAGATCGACGCCGAGCGCGGCACCGTCCGCGTCGGCACCCGCGTCCTCAAACGAGGCGACATCATCACCGTCGACGGCGCCAAGGGCCAGGTCCTCGTCGGCGCCGTGAAGATGGTCGAGCCTCTGCTCGGCGGCGACTTCGCCGAACTCATGGGCTGGGCTGACAGCGTCCGCCGCATGCGGGTCCGCGCCAACGCCGAAACGCCGCTCGACGCCGACGCTGCGCGCAGGGTCGGCGCGGAAGGCATCGGCCTCTGCCGCACCGAACACCTGTTCTTCGACGCCGCTCGCATCCCTGTCGTCCGCGAGATGATCCTCGCCGACACCGAAAAGGGCCGCCGCCGAGCGCTCGAAAAACTCCTGCCGATGCAGCGCGCCGACTTCGCGGAAATATTCCGCATCATGGCCGGCCTGCCGGTCACCATCCGGCTCCTTGATCCTCCCCTCCACGAGTTCCTGCCGCACACGGCGGAGGACATCGCCGGCGTCGCCAAGCAATCCGGCGTCGCCGAAGACCTCCTTCGCGCCCGCGCCGCCGAACTCCACGAGTCGAACCCGATGCTCGGCCACCGCGGCTGCCGCCTCGGCGTGACGTACCCAGAGATCTACGAAATGCAGGCCCGCGCCATCTTCGAGGCCGCCCTCGATGTCGCGAAGGAATCCGGCAAGGCCCCGATCCCGGAAATCATGATTCCTCTCGTCGCCACGCGGCGCGAGCTCGAACTCATGCGCGCCCTCGTCGTCTCCACCGCCGAACGCGTCTTCAACGAGCGCGCCTCGCAGGTCGAATACCTCGTCGGCACGATGATCGAACTCCCCCGCGCCGCCCTCCGCGCCGGAGAGATCGCCGAAGAAGCCGAATTCTTCTCCTTCGGCACCAACGACCTCACGCAGACCGCCCTCGGCATCTCGCGCGACGACGCCGCGAGATTCCTCAAAATCTACGAAGAGCGCGGCATCTACGAAAAAGACCCCTTCGTCTCGATCGACCGCGATGGTGTCGGCGAACTCGTGCGCATCGGCTGCACTCGCGGCCGTAACGCGCGTCCCCGTCTCAAGCTCGGCGTCTGCGGCGAACACGGCGGCGACCCCGCCTCGATCTTCTTCTTCGAGGAAGTCGGGTTGGACTACGTCTCTGCTTCCCCCTACCGCGTACCCGTTGCCCGCCTCGCGGCCGCCCACGCCGTCCTCAAGAAGGCGCGATAGAGGAGCAGGGGAGCGCCGGGCGCCTGCCCGGCACAGGCCGCGCAGCGGCCTCTCCACGCGTCGTTGGAATTGCCGGCTGCGCCGTCACTGCCGGGCAGGCGCCCGGCGGTCCCAGTACCGCGCCGTCGGTTCCCGCCGCGCCACAAAACCTTCACGCCCCTTGCCCGCCAAACCGCGCTAGGCCACGCTCGATTCAGGAGGCTCAGCCATGCTTCTCTCCCGTCGCAATCTCATCCGCTCCGCCGCCAGCGTCGCCATCGCCGCGCCCGCGCTGCGCCTTCTCGGCGCCTGCGCCACGGCGAGCCCCACGCGCCCGCAGATCCGCCAGCGCACCTCGTCCCTCGCGCTGCAGCCCGATCCCAAGGGCCAGCTCGATCTCGCCCCAGGCCTCACCTACGCCGTCCTCTCCCGCGCCGGCGGCAAGATGTCCGACGGCCTCATCGAGCCCTCCGCGCACGACGGCATGGCCGCCTTCCCGGTCGAGGGCGATCCCACGCGCTGCCTCCTGGTGCGCAACCACGAACTCGGCGTCAGCGACCAAGCCCACGCCGACAGCGCCTTCGCGCAAGGCGGCTCGGTCGACGCCGCGTTCGTCTACGATCGTCACCCCGCCGCCAACCGCCCGCACTCGGGCGGAACCACCACCGCCCTCGTCAACATCGCCACGCGCCGCATCGAGCGCACGCACCTCTCGCTCGCCGGCACCGCGGTCAATTGCGCCGGCGGTCCCACGCCCTGGGGCACGTGGCTCACCTGCGAGGAAACCGATCTCAAGGCCGGCGATCGTGCAGGCAAGAACCACGGCTTCGTCTTCGAAGTCCCCGCCGCGCACAAAGGCCTCGCCACGCCAACCCCGCTCACCGGCCTCGGCCGCTTCAGCCACGAAGCCGCCGCTGTCGATCCCGCCACCGGCGTCGTCTATCTCACTGAGGACACGGGCGACTCGCTGTTCTACCGCTTCCTCCCCAACGCCCGCGGCGAACTCGCAAAGGGCGGCCGCCTCCAGACGCTCGCCCTTGTCGAACAGTCTGGCGCCGACACGCGCAACTGGTCGCAGAGCCAAGGCGGCGATCCCGCCCTCCGCATGGTCCAGAACCGCAGCTACGCCGTGCGCTGGATCGACATGGCCGCGCCGGAATCTCCCGATGGCGATCTGCGCCTGCGTGGCCGCGCATCCGGCGCCGCGATCTTCGCGCGGGGCGAGGGCATGGCCTTCGCGCTCGAGCCGCAAGGCGCCGCGATCTATTTCGCGTGCACCTCCGGGGGCGCAGCCCAGATCGGCCAGATCTGGCGTTACACGCCCAGCGCCCACGAAGGCACGGTGCGCGAAGCCGCCGCTCCAGGCGCGCTCGAACTCTTCGTCGAAAGCACGGGCGAATCCGAATTCGAAAAGTGCGACAACATCGTAGCCAGTCCCCGCGGCGAACTCATCGTCTGCGAGGATGGCGGCGGCGACCAGTTCGTGCGCGCCGTCGCGCCCGACGGCCTCATCTATACGCTCGCCCGCAACGCCGACGCCGGAAAATCCGAATTCGCCGGCGCCTGCTTCTCTCCGGATGGATCGACGCTCTTCGTCAACATCCAGCGCCCCGGCCTTACCCTTGCGATAAGCGGCGATTGGTCCGGTGTGCGCCGCGAAGCCAGCCGCATGGCTTGACCCGCCGCGCGACTGGCGCGAGCCTCCCCACCGGCATCGAGGGAATGGACATGAAAACGGTCATTGTCCTGGCGGCGTTGGCGCTCGCGCCCGCCGCGCACGCTCAGATCAGCTGCGTTGAACTCACGCTCGTCCTGCAATCGGGCGCCTCCAATTTCGAGCAGCTCAAGGGCGCTCCCGCCGAGGGCGAAAAGGATATCTGGCTCGCCTCGTTCTCGCTTCCCGGCGCCGGCCAGTGCGATGTGATAAGGGGCGCCGCCGACGCCTGGTTCTACAGCTGCGCCGCCGGCTCCAAAACCGAGGCCCGCGCTACAAGCGCGTTCAATGAGGGCTTGGCCTCCGTTGCGTCCTGTCTCTCCTCGTGGACGCGCCAGCCCGTCGGCAATTCATCGTCTCCCGGCAAGGTGCTCGACAGCGTGGCCTTCATCGGTGCGGACGCCAATCGCGGCTTCACGGTGCAGCTGGAGCGTGTCGAACTCGACGACAAGCAGGCCGGGAAGTTCTGGGTGTTCAGCACAGTCATCGAGCGCCGCCCCGGTTGACGCAGCAGAACCTGCCGCAATTCGCCGCTCGCCAGCTCTGCATCGCCCGCCTTGCACTCCGCCTCGACGAAGCAGACAGTGTCACACGGGATGGGCTTAGGGGAGCGGACTGTCATGAAAGCCTTTGTTCCAATCGCCGCCAGCCTCGTGCTGGCGTTGGCGCCTTCTGCCTACGCGCAGGTCACCTGCTCCGAAGTCAACCAGCTCAACGCCTATGGTCTCGACGATTTCGACGCCATCGTGGGGGACGAGATCGACGACGACTTCTACAAGGCGACCTACGCGCTCAACGGCGCCCTGGAGTGCTCCATCGATTACGGATTCGATTCCATCTACACCTGCACTTGGACGTTCAGCACCTACGCCGAGGCCGCCGCCGCTTGGAATGCGCAGATCGGCGCTGTCGGTTCATGTCTTCCCGGCTGGCCCGCGAGGCCCGAGACGCCCAGCAGCGAAGCCTCCGGCGGCTATCGCGCGCTGCAAACCACCTACTTCGCAGGCTCGGGCACATACGAAGACATGGAATGGGGCGTGTTCCTCGAGGAGCACACCTTCGACGGCGGATCCGACTGGCACGTCGGCGTCGGCCTTGCCTGGCTCTTGTGAGCCCGGCGCTGAATCGTTTTCGCGTCAGCTCGCGGGTGGTTGAGCCGGCGCCGCGTGTTGCTGCATCGCCTCGGTCTAGGCGACTATTCCGACATAGACCGCGCCTGCCATGGCGATCAGCGCCACGATGCTCATGATGATCAGGATCGGTTTCGGTTGGTCCATAGGCATGGCGTCCTCCCTCATGAACGGCGGCCGCCGTTACCGTGGTGACGGCGGCTGACGCCGCTCTCCTAGAAGCAAGAGCCTACACCTCTAGGGCTTGGCCGATAGCGGCAGCAGGCGCGAATTTCCTCCCCTGAAAGGGCAGGGCATGCGCGACTCCCCTGCCTTTCAGGGGACCGAAAGCCGGCTCAACTCGGCCGAGTCTGATGCTGTGTAACTTCGCCCCTTTCCGCCCAAACCCCAGCAATCTCAAAGACAAATACGTGCGTGAAACGGGGGACAAAGAAAAACTTATCCCCGCCCCCCATGGCCTGCCGGATAATCGCGGGCGATGGCTGACAAACCCAACATCACCGGCCCCTGGACCCGCGCGGAGATCGACGCGGAGCTCGCGCTGTTGCGTGCAAGGCCGGAAGGCGAAGCGGCTTGGGTTGCCGATCCTCCGCTGCCGTGGCCCGGCTACAAGCGTCCGCCGCCTCATCCGGAAGATGAGATTGACGACGAAGACGTGGACCAGCCCGGCGAACCAGCAGCCGCAACCGAACCCTGGTCCGACGGCGCTGGTCACTCCGGCGCCGCTCCGCTCTTCCGTGAAGAACCGCGCTGGCCAGACGAGGACGCGTCCGATCCGCCGGGCCTCACCGACCCGCTGTCCAGCGACCTTCTCGGCGGCGCCCGCCACCTGCTGCACTGGATCCTCGACAGCGTCTTGGGTCCGGCCGCGCTCGCTCTTAAGGGCCGGATCTGGCAGCGGGCCAAATACGAGCTGCTCGACATGCTGCGCCCGCTCGAATTGCTGCTGCGCCGCATCCTGCTGATCGAGGCGTTCGCCCTCATCACCTCGCAGGCGCTGCCGGCTTCAGCCGCCGTCCGGGGGAGAGCAGGCGCTGCCCGGCCAGCGCGCCAGCCGACCCCCTTCGATCCCGCTCAGCCGGAAACCTGGCGTGTCAGCTTCCGCATCATCCCGCCCACGCCCGTCAGCCAGCGCTTCCACCGCCCCGAGCGCAGGCCGCGCCGCAAATTGCCGCCGGTCGATCCGCATCATTTCAGGTGCGATCCGATCCCGCCTCTTCGCCACCGCAAGATCAAGGTTCCTGCGAGGCCGCTCGCCTGCCGGCTGGAAGCGGCGCTACGCGTCATCCTCGATCCCATACCTTACGCGCGCCGGCTCGCCTTCCGCCTGCGCCGCGGCGCTAACCCTAAGATCGGTTTACTGATCGACGAACGGCCGCCGACGCGCGGCCGGCGCTTTGCGCGTGACGCGCTCGAGGCGGCGCGGCAGCGCGCTTTCACCCTCTATTTGCCATGGTGGAGCTCCGGCTGAGGAACCGTTTCCCGAGTCGTCAGAGACCTGCCCCAACCCGATCCGGCTGGCCGTCCCAGTCCGGAAATGAGCCGTCGCATGGCTAAGCCACCGTTATCCACAGGAAGCCCGTTTCCGCAGCGTTTGTGCCTAAAACTGCTTCAAATCGGCGTCAGGACGAATCCCGCCCCAGTGTTGCCCACAGGCCGCCACGGCCTATGTGGAGTCTTCGGTTCTGGGCTAGCCGGCTGAAAAAAGGGGCTATTCGTAAACAGCAGAAGTTAACCGTTCTCCTGGCACGCGACCCGATCCGGGACGGGCAGTCCCTGGCAAGGGATTTGCGAGTTCCAGGACACGCAGGTCAAGGACTTGCCCAGTATCAAAGGGCCCGGTAGGGCGGCTGGCGTCGCACAGCTACGAAACAGAACAGAGCGGCAGTGGTGTTGGAAGGTGTTTTCGGGCGCGCGCGGGCGCCCACACGGCATGGTGCCGTTTACGTTGGTTAAGGGGAAGGCTGGGGTGTTAAACCTCCTGAAATCTCTGAACCTTATTCTCGCACACCTACAGGCAGCGAACACAGCTGTCGTTAGGTGGTGGGTTACCATGTCAAGCGTCGAAAGACGTCAGACTCAGCAACGCGCACTTGCCATTGGCGTTTGCGCTGCCGTGTTCGCCCTGGGCGGACCGCTCGTGGGTCACCGTTTCGAAGTCCAGAAGACCGAGGAAGCTTACCGGGCGGACGCCGTCGTCCTCGCCCAGTCGCTATCGCCCCGTCATGATCAGGCTCGCCTGGTGTCCTTCACCAACAAGGCCAGCGCCGGGGCCGTGCTCCAGTCCGTTTCCTACGCCCTCGACCAGGATGGGTCCGAGGGCCTGGCCGCCTTGCCGCTTCGCGACCGCGACAGCCGGGTCCTGGCAGGCCTGTCCAATTTCACGGCCCAGAACGTCGGCGCCGCCGAGCAGGAACAGTCCGAAATGGATTGCCTCGCCGAGGCCGTCTATTACGAGGCCCGTTCGGAAGACACCCGCGGCCAGATGGCCGTGGCCGAAGTCGTCATGAACCGGGTCAAAAACCCGCACTTCCCGAAATCCGTCTGTGGCGTGGTCTTCCAGGGCCAGTACCGGAACACCGGCTGCCAGTTCACCTTCACCTGCGACGGCTCGACCCGTCGCCAGCCCTACGGGGAATCCTGGGATCGCGCCCGCGCGGTCGCCCTCCACGTCATGATGGGCCTCAACAAGCCGGTCACGAACAAGGCGACCCACTACCACACCGACTATGTGAACCCCTACTGGAAGGCGGGCCTGGTCGAGACTGCGGAAATCGGTACGCACATCTTCTACCGCTTCCCGAAGACCGGCGCCGAATGGTCGAAAGCCCGCGTGGCCCTCGCCGCCCAGGACCGCTCGAACGGTGCATATGATCCGCTTGCAGGCGACGTCGCGATCCCGGTCGCCCAGGACGCCGACAGCCTGGCCGCCGCCCAGCTCGTGAAGATCTCCGCCGACACCAAGAAAGAGATCGTGCCCGCAGTCCAGAACGCCGACAACCGCGCGCTCTAGCTCTCGTAATCGAGCCCGATATCCAGGTTGACCGCCGAGTGCGTCAGTGCGCCGACCGATATGTAGTCGACGCCGGTTTCAGCGATCGCCCGGACCGTCTCGAGCCGAACTCCTCCCGAAGCCTCGGTCTTGGCCTTGCCCGCAACAATCCCCACCGCCTCCTTCAGCAGGGCAGTGGACATGTTGTCGAGCAGAACCGCATCCGGCGAATGCTTCAGCGCCTCGCGAAGTTGATCTAGATTCTCCACCTCGATCTCGATCGACCGCAGATGCCCCACCGAAGCCCGAGCTCTCTTGAGAGCCGCCGCAACGCCCCCGGCCGCTGCAATATGATTGTCCTTGATCAGTATCGCATCATCCAGTCCCAGCCGATGATTGACCCCGCCGCCCAATCTCACCGCACGCTTCTCCAGCGCCCGAAACCCCGGCGTCGTCTTCCGCGTGCAGACGATTTTCGCATTCGTCCCCGCAACCTTGTCGACGAACGTGCTTGTCAAAGTCGCGACGCCCGACAGCGGCCCGATGAAGTTCAACATCGTCCGCTCGGCGATCAGCACCGACCGCGCCGATCCTTCGATACGAACCAGATCCGTCCCCTTGGAAAACGGGACCCCCTCACCAACTAACGTCGTCCATGTCGCTTGGGGATCGACGAGCCTGAGAGCCAACCGCGCCGCATCATACCCCGCCGCCACCCCCGCCTCTCGGGCCGTCATCACCGCCCGCATCCGCGCTCCCGCCGGAATGACGGCATCAGTCGTGATGTCTCCACCCCGGCCGAGATCCTCGGTCAGCGCCAGCCGCACCAGCGGTTCGATGATCAGGTCGGGCAGGGGCGGGATCGGCAGCGCGTCAGACATCTCGGATTCCTTCCGCCATCGCGGAGTGGTGGATAACAGTCTCGCCCTTGTCGCCCCGGCGAATGAACGTCCGGTGCGGCGCCAGCGTCTTCGGGAAGTCGCTGCGATAATGCCCGCCGCGGCTTTCCTCGCGGGCAAGCGCCCCCGCAACGATCAGCTTCGCCGCAACCAGCGCCCGCGCCGGCCCGACGTTATGTGTCGCCGCCTCGATCCAGTCGAGCGTCGCCGCCAGCCCGCCCGCCTCGCGCACCACGCCAACCTGCGAATGCATCCGCTTCCGCAACTCCGTCAGCGACAAGTCGCCCAGTTCGGGCGGCGCTTCGGCGGTCGCCTCGCCAGGTTGGCTGAGCGTCGCATCCTTCAAACGCCGAGCCGTCCGCTCCGCAAACACCACCGCCTCAAGCAGCGAGTTCGACGCCAGCCGATTTCCGCCATGCGCGCCCGTCGACGCGCTCTCGCCACAAGCCGACAGCCCTTCAAGCGACGTGCGGCCCCAGAGGTCCGTCACCACGCCGCCCATGTGATAATGCATCGCCGGCGCAACCGGGATCGGCGCAATACGCGGGTCGACTTTCGCGGAAAGGCACGCCTCGAACACGGTCGGGAAGTGATCCGGGAAGTGCGCGCCGATCGCCTTGCGGCAGTCGAGGAAGGCGCCTCGCCCGGCCTCGCGTTCCGCATGGATCGCACGGGCAACCTCATCGCGCGGCGCAAGATCGCCGAGCGGGTGATAGTCCTGCATGAAGGCCCGCCCCGTCCTGTCGACCAGGTGCGCGCCTTCGCCGCGAAGCGCTTCGGTCGCCAGCGGCGCAGGATCTCGGCCGATGTCGATCGCGGTCGGATGGAACTGCACGAACTCCGGATCGGAAATCAGCGCGCCCGCCCTGAAGGCCATCGCAACCGCATCGCCCTGCGAAGACTTCGGATTGGTGGTAATCGCAAAAAGCCCGCCCGATCCGCCGGCGCAGATCACCGTCTCGGCGGCGCGCAGCTGGATGTGATCGCCCGATCTCTCCTCGGCAAGCACGCCCGCGATCCGTCCGTTCGCCTCCTGGAGCAGGGCGATCGCCTTCACGCCTTCGATCACCTCGATATGGCTCGAGGCGGCGACCTTGTAGCTCAGCGCTTCCATGATCGCCTTGCCGGCAAGGTCGCCCGAAACCCGCGCCACCCGCGCCCGCGAATGCGCGGCTTCCAGCGACAGCGCCAGTTCACCATCCGGCGTCCGATCGAACGGCACGCCCATGTCCAGCAGGTCGCGAACGCGATGCGGTCCGTCCTCGGCGATCAGCCGCGCCACGACCGGATCGACGATGCCCGCGCCGGCGGCAAGCGTGTCAGCGGCGTGCAACGAGGGATCGTCTTCCGGCGAAAGCGCCGCCGCCAGTCCGCCCTGCGCCCAAGCCGACGCCGCAGCCTGACCGAGCGGCGCCAGCGCGATCACCGTACATTTTCGTGGCGCCAGTTTCAGCGCGAGGAAAAGCCCGGCGAGACCTCCGCCGACGATCAGTATGTCGCGTGTCGGGCTCACGAGACGAGTTCGTGCTTGCGGCGGAATTTCACCGGGGCCTGGCCATAGGAATGGAAAATCCCATCCATCTCGTCGCCGCGCGTGTTGATCTTCACCGCGAAATGGTCGGCTGCATAACGCCGGCGCATGAAGTCCATCATGTCGGCGGGATCGACCCTGGTGATCTTCTCGATCTTGCTGGTGATCGTGATGTCGCTGCCTGCCTGTGTCGCGACGCAGCTCTGGTCCGTCTCGACCGACTTGGGCTGGCGCAACTCGCAGCCCCACACCGCCTTGAAGCTGCAGCTATAGCTCTTGTCGGTCGTCTGCTTGATGCTGATCTCGCCGAAAAGTGCGCAGCCATACCCCATCTTCTCGGTCTTGAATCCCCACTCGCCGGCGGGCGAGGGCGCCTTCTTGAGCTGCGCGTCGGCAAAGGGCGCAAGGCCGCAGAGCGTGGCCAGCATGAAGGCGAGCGGTGAGCGCTTCACGACAAGAGCTCCCCGGTACGCCAGAATTTCACGGGCTCGATCTCGCCGATCGACTCGAAGTCACCGATCATCTCGCTGCCGCTTTCGTTGATCCGCACGTGAAAATCGTCCGGAGCGTAACGCATCCCGGTGATCATCCATTTGGGATCGACGCGGACGATCTTCTCGACCTTCGCGGTGATCTCCACCGAGCTGCCCACCTGCGCGATGACGCAGGACTGTTCGGTGTGGATCGCCTTGAATTCCCTGCGCGTGCACGCCTGCACGGCCTTGAAGGTGCAGGTGAAGCTGCCCTTCTTGTTCGTCGCGGCGACGGTCATCGTCCCGGAAATGGTGCAGCTGTCGGGATGCTCCGCGGTCTTGAACTCCCAGTCTCCAACCGGCGAGCCTGCCTTCTTGAGCTGCGCGGATGAAGTCGGGGCGAGGGCGCAGCCGAGTGAGAGAGCGAGAAGAAGTGCGCGCGTCATGACACCAGATCCACGTCACGCCAGAACCTAACGGCCGCTTCTCGGATCGATTTGAACGTGCCGATGAGATTGCCCTTGCCGTCGGGACGCACGCGGAAATCGTCTGGCGCGTATGAAACGGCCATTCCCGGCGGCTTGGTACCGACAACCCTGTCAACCTGGCTCGAAATCTCGAACTCGCCGCCGACGATGCGGGCCATGCAGGTTTGCCGGACGATGGTCGACGTTGCCGTCTCGCCGCTGCCGCAGTCCTCGCTCGACTGGAAGGTGCAGGCGAAGTCGAGCGGCTTCACGGCTTTCCTGAATTCGATCTCGCCGGAGATGATGCAGCCCTTTTTCGGCAGCACATCGGTCCTGAACTTCCAGCGACCCGAAATATCGGGAAGCGATTTTGCCGTCTGCGCCTCCGCGGCGCCGGCGAAGGCGAGCATCACAACCGAAGCGGCGGCGAAGCGGCAAACTGAAAGATGCGCCATTCCGCCCCCGGAGGCTTCCTCAGGAAATGAGTTCGATGTCGCGCCAGAAACGAGCTTTGAGCTGGCGGGCTTCGTCATAGTGCTGCCCGAGCATTTCCTGCAGGTTCTTCTGCATGGTCAGGATGAAGTTGTCGGCGAGGTATGAGGTTTCCGGAAAGTCGATCTTCGGCCGACGGTCGAGCACCTTGTCCACCACCGTCTTGATTGCAACCTGCTTGCCGACCTTCTGCGCCGTGCAGGTCTGCTGCACCTTGATGTAGAGGTCGCCATTCTCCTTGCCGCAGATCTGCTCGGAGACGAACTTGCAGGAATAGGTGTTCTTGATCCGTGTCGGCGTGAACGTGATCTGGCCGGAGATCTGGCAGTCGCCCATGAACTTCGAGGTGTCGAACAGCCAGTTGCCGCTGAGATCGTCCGCGAACGCATAGGCAGGCATGGCTGCGGTGAGTGCAGCCGCGCATCCGAAGACGGCGAGCCATCTTTTCATATGACCTCGACGGGCACGGCGGGGTCGCCGATGCGGAACTTCGGAAAGCTCGTTGGCTTGGGAAGCGCGAGCATCGCGTCGATTGCCGCCTTGGCGCGGACCCGAATGTCCTCCGGAATTTCCACCACGTGCTTCATGTCGAGAAGCGCGTCGTAGATGTTCTCCAGCGAGATCCGCTTCATGTGAGGGCAGAGATTGCATGGCTTCACAAACTCCACGCCGGGGTTTTCCGCGGCGACGTTGTCGCTCATAGAGCACTCGGTGAGCAGAACGACCTTTTTGGGTCCGTTCTCCTTAACGTAATGCGCGAGCGCTGAAGTTGAGCCCGCAAAGTCGGCTTCTTCAAGGACATCTGGCGGACATTCAGGGTGCGCGAGCACAATGACGCCCGGATGTGCATCCCGAATTTGCCTTACATCCTCGCCCGAAAACTTCTCGTGGACCTCGCAACGGCCCTTCCAGGCGATGATTTCGATGTGCGTGTTGGCGGCAACGTTCTTCGCCAGGAACTCGTCCGGGATCAGGATCACCCTGTCGACACCCCATTTTTTGGCGACGTGCTCGACGACCTGGACCGCGTTGGACGAGGTGCAGGTGATGTCGCATTCGGCTTTCACGTCCGCCGTCGTGTTGACGTAGGTGACGATTGGCAGGCCGGGGTATTTCGACCGGATCAGGCGCACGTCCGCGCCCGTGACCGAGGCGGCCAGCGAGCAGCCGGCGCGCAGGTCTGGAATCAGCACCACCTTGTCGGGGCTCAGGATTTTGCTCGTTTCGGCCATGAAATGAACGCCAGCCTGGACGATGATCTTCGCGTCCGTCCGGGCAGCTTCACGGGCGAGCTGCAGCGAGTCGCCGCGGAAATCGCCGACCAGTGCGAACACGTCCGGCGTCATGTAGTTGTGGGCGAGGATGACGGCTCCGCGCTGCTTCTTGAGCATGTTGATCGCATGGACGAACGGCGCGATCGCCGGCCATTCCATGGGCGTCACGAACTCTTTGACCTTCGGATACAGGTGATCGACCGCAGCCTTCACCTCGGCATCATAGGCGAGCCCACGGGCCTCCGCGGCTGTGGGGCGGCGGCGGGCGGCAGGGATATCGCAGCCTTGTCCGAACTCGATGATGCGGGCCATCAGGGCCTCCCGAATTATGCTCAATGTGAGTATAATATGGGCCCGAAAAAATGCCGTTCAAGCGAACGGCGTCCCCTCAACAGCAGCCCTACTTAAACTCAACTTGAGCATAACTATAGTCTCACAAGTGTACTGATCCGTCGAGAGGAAAGAATTGCCGTGTAAGTGGAGGCCGGCTCAACCGCGCGGCGTTTGCACGCCCAGGACGTGGCCCTCGCGCAAGGCTTCCCTTCGAAAGCGGAAAAGTTCCGCGGGGCGGCCGCCACTGGCCTGGTTGAAAGCGCCAAGGCCCTCGACCAATCCCGACCGATCGAGCGAGCGGCGGAAGTTCTGCTTGTGCAGCGAGAGGCCGAGCAGGGCTTCGACCACTTTCTGAAGATCCAGAAGCGTGAAGCGCTCGGGCATCAGCTCGAACACGACAGGCCGGTATTTGATCTTGCCGCGCAGGCGGCCGATGGCGGTGGCGAGAATGCGCCGGTGATCCGAGATCATCGGCTCGCCCATCGTCGCGGGTGGAAGGGACACGCCGCGCTTGTCCTTGCCGCGATCGCGTGGGGCTTCGGGCGCGAGGCCGGCCTCGTAAAGAAGTTCGTAACGCTCCAGCGTCCGCTCCTCGATCCAGGGGCGTCCATCGAGGCCGAACGCAAGTTGCGCGCGTGAGAGGCGGTCGGCGGCATTCTTGCCTCCCAGGTCCGCCCATGTCGCGAGGGCGGGGCCGATGGCTTCGTCGATGATGTCCGGCCGGCCCTTGCGATGATCCTCCCAAGGAAAGTGGCGATACCAGTCACGCCACACCGCGTCGAAAGCCGATATGTCGGTGCGTACGGGCGTAAGACCCAGGTAACCAACCGAGATGAGGCGGGCGTCGCGCGCTGCGTCGCCCAGGTTGGCTTGCGGCAGTTCGCGGCCGCGATCTCCGAAGGTGTAGAGCTGTTCGACATAGCCGGGCTCGAAGCCGGTCTGCGCCCGCACCCAGTCGCGCAGGCCGAGCTCAAAGGTGCGGTGGCGTTCCGGGTCGAACTGGCCGTGCGGCAGGCCTGTGGCGTTGCCGTGGCGTGTTTCCAGCGCGTAGGGCCCGTTGCCGTCTGCAGCGACAATCACGGCGGACAGGCCAACAGCGATCGGAGTCGTCATCTGCCGGCCATGAAGGAGGACGGGATCGAGAAGGCGCGGGCCTCCTCCGAGACCGCGCCACGGCCGATCTCGTCGACTGCCTTCGACATCCGCCCATTGCGGCCCAGCAGGGCGTCGGCATGGGCGACCAGCCGGCGGTTCGGATTGGCGGTCTCGGATGCATCCCGGACTGCCTGGGCGATCTCGCCTTCGTCGGCTTTGGGATTGTGGACGCAGGCCGTGATGAAGGCGCTGGCGGTCGACCGGCTGATGCCGGCCCAGCAATGGATGAGGATCGGCGCCGCCTTGTCCCAGCCTTCCACAAAACGGATCAGCCGTTCGGCATCGGATGCGCCGGGGGCGATCCAGTCGCCGATATCGTCGTTGATATCGTGAATGCCTACCTGGAGATGACTGCCCTCGGCCATGCCTTGAAAGGTGGGGAAGGTGTCGTAGGGCGAAAGCAGGCTCACCACGCGCGATGGCTTGAGCTTTTGCGCCATTTGCGGGGCTGCGGCGAGCGAGGAAACCCAGATCGTCATGTTCCCAGCCTAGCTCTTCGCGGCCACCGCATCGACCTCGGCCATCAGCGCTTCGAAACGCGCCAGAAACAAGGCCTGCGCCCTGGTAGGGGACAAGGGCGTCATGTCCGGCGCGGCGCCGGGCGGAGGAGCGCCGAAGAACGTCAACGCTTCGTCAATATCGAACCCGGCAAGCCGCGTGGCTTCGTAGAAAGCAGCGGCCTGGTCGGCCTGCTTCACCCGCGCCTTCATCTCATCAGTCATCCTGGGCGTAAGGCTGAAGCGCAGGCGGATAGCTGTATCGAGCCTCGCCTCGAACTGGCGATAGTCGACGCCGAGCGCCGTCTTGAACGGCGAGATCATGTCCCCGATCACATATTCAGGCGCATCGTGCAGCAGCGCCCCAAGCCTGTCCGCGGCCGAAGTCATCGGCCAGAGATCGCGCACGAACGCCTCGACCAACACCGAATGCTGCGCCACCGAAAACGCATGCTCGCCCCGCGTCTGCCCATTCCACCGCGCCACCCGCGCAAGGCCATGGGCGATGTCTTCAATCTCGATATCGAGAGGGGATGGGTCGAGCAGATCGAGACGTCGCCCAGACAGCATGCGCTGCCAAGCGCGAGGGCTTCCAGGAGGATGTTTTGATCCGCTCTTCGCCATTTGCTGCACCTGCCATCGAAATATGATGTGCCGCAAGCAGGAACCGGGTCACTCCCGCAACGTTGGTTGGGGGCAGAACGCATTCCCGGCGTCGATCGGGCTGGCCTGAACAGGCCGCGTGGCGAAAACCTCCTCAACAGATTCTCGCGTTGCTTACCTCTGCGAAATCTTTGGGTCAGGCTTTCTTAAAACCGCTAGCGTAAGTTGGCCCCAAGTCCGCGGGAGACAGCGACATATGTGGGAAGTGGTGATGGACGCGGCGCAGAGCCCGGCGCTGCAATGGACTGTTGTCGCAGGAGCCATTCTTGCCCTCGTCTACAAGGTGCTTAGCTCCGGCGAAGGCCCGCTCATGGGCGATATGTATCGGGATGATATAGCTGACTGATCGCGACGGGCGGGAATGCGGTGCATTTCCGCCCGCGGTCGTTCTGGAAATACGAGACGCCACAAAGGCGCGGGTGATGGGGAGGGCGGCTTTCGGGCCGCCCTTCTGATTCTGGGGCCTGGCTTGGCGTTTTTCCGCCCCGGGTGCATAGAGCCGCTGGATTAGCGGAGCCGTGCATGCCCCCCACATTCGACCTGATCCTCAAGGGCGGAAACGTCGCCACGCCCGGCGGCGTTGCGGTGGCCGATGTCGCGGTCAGCCACGGCAAGATCGCCGCCATCGGATCGTTCCGGTCCGAGCAGGCGGCCGAGGTGTTCGAGGCGGCAGGCCTGCATGTCCTGCCCGGCGTGATCGACAGCCAGGTGCATTTTCGCGAACCGGGCCTGGAGTGGAAAGAAGACCTCGAGACAGGGTCGCGCTGTGCCGCGCTCGGAGGCGTCACTGCCGTGTTCGAGATGCCGAACACGGATCCGTCCACCACCTCGCCCGACATGATGGCCGACAAGCTCGCCCGCGCCAAAGGCCGCATGCATGTCGACCACGCCTTCTACGCCGGCGCGACGCACGACAATACCGACCTGCTGCCCGAGATGGAGCGGATGGCCGGCTGCTGTGGCGTGAAAGTGTTCATGGGCGCATCCACCGGCCAGCTCCTGGTCGAGGATGACGAGGGCGTCGAACGGGTGCTCAACGCCATCTCGCGCCGCGCCGCTTTCCATTCCGAGGACGAGTACCGCCTGGCCGAGCGGCGCAAGCTGGCGCGGCAGGGCGACTGGACCTCGCACTACGAAGTCCGCGATGCGGAAGCTGCGATCTCCTCCACCCGCCGCCTGCTGCGCCTCGCCCGCAAGACCGGCAAGCGCATCCACGTGCTGCACGTGACGACCGGCGAAGAGATGGAGATGCTGGCCGAGGCGAAGGATCTCGCCACCTGCGAGGTGACGCCGCAGCACCTGACCTTGGTGGGGCCAGAAGATTACCAGCGCCTCAAGGGCTACGCCCAGATGAACCCCCCGATCCGCGATGCGCATCACCGCGCTGCGCTATGGAAGGCGGTGAACCAGGGCATCCCGGACGTGCTCGGCTCCGACCACGCGCCGCACACCAAGGAAGAAAAAGCGCGGCCTTACCCCGCCTCGCCTTCGGGCATGCCCGGCGTCCAGACGCTGGTGCCTCTGATGCTGACGCACGTGGCCGACGGCAAGATGAGCCTCGAGCGCTTCATCGAGTTGACCAGCGCCGGTCCGCAGCGTGTCTTCGGCATCGCCGGCAAGGGCCGTATCGCGCAGGGCTATGACGCCGACTTCACCATCGTCGACCTCAAAGCCAGGAAGACCATCACGCACGAATGGTCCGCCTCGCGCTGTGGCTGGACGCCGTTCGACGGCATGGAAGCCAAGGCCTGGCCGGTCGCAACAATCGTGCGCGGCATCATGGTGATGTGCGATGGCGGACTGGTGGCGCCCGGGCGTGGCGAGCCGGTGCGCTTCGTCGAGACGTTGCCTCACGCCTGACATGGTCGAACACAGGAAGGGTCTCAACCGAACGCTGTTCTGGCTCTATGCCGGGCAGGGCAAATGGCCGGCGACGTTCCGCTGGTCGATGCTGGCGTTTGACCTCTTCACAATCGCCTTGTTCCTGGTTCACCCGTTGCAATCCTGGCGCGACGGCACTGCTGGTGCGGAAGCCATATGGTTGGCCGTGGACATATTCATTGCCACGGTGATCACGCTCGACTTCCTCGCGCGGCTTTACATCGAGCGGGACAAGATGCGCTTCTTCCTGCGCGTCATGAACGTCGTCGACCTGCTGGTCGTCGCCACATTCGTCATTCCGACGTTTGCGCAGAATCTCGTTTTCCTGCGGGTGCTGCGCGCGGTGCGCCTTGTGCGCGCGTTCGAATATCTCGACCAGAAACACGACGTCTCGAAATGGCTGCACGTCAACTCATTCGTCGTCTCGAAGCTGGTGAACCTGCTCGTCTTCGTATTCATCGCGACGGCGCTGGTGTTCGTGAGCCAGGTCTCCCAGAACGAGAAGATCGAGAACTATCTCGACGCGCTCTATTTCACGGTCGGCACGCTCACCACCACGGGCTTTGGCGACATCGTAATGCAGGGCACGTTCGGCCGCTGGATTGCCATCGGCATGATGGTGTTGGGCGTCAGCCTGTTTCTGCAGCTGATCCAGGCCATCGCCATCGGCGACAAGCTGCGCCATCACTGCCCGGCGTGCCGGCTGCCGCTGCACGACCGGGACGCGGCCCATTGCAAGCGCTGCGGCGCCGAGCTGTTCGAGAGCGGCGTTAGCTGATGTACCGGCGATGCTTGTCGTTGCGTCAGCCCGGGTTCGCAAGAGAAAGGTTCCTAAGCTGAAACAAGGGAGAACCTGCGATCGTGCAAATTATGAATATGCGCGCGACGGATGGCGCGGGAGGCTTCGTTGAAACTTCTGTCAGGGAAAGCAGCATGCTGACCGCAATGTCGCTTTAGCGGGAACCGGCCGCCTCCCCAAGGGCCCGGAACTCCCTACCTCACGCGCGCGGAGAGCAATGACATCTCCAGTCCCCGGACGCGCGCCGCAACAGCCGGCTTCGCATGTCGAAGCCGGCTTTTTCTTTTGTTCCGCTACGTCGACACCAGCGCGAGCTTGAAACGTTGACCTGCGCAGTTACGGTCGGCCGGCTTTCCGGGAGCGACACATGGCCGATACAGCAGTGCAGGGCATGACCGGCGCGGAAGCCATCATCGGCACGCTGGCTGAATGCGGCGTCACGGCCTGCTTCGCAAATCCCGGCACCAGCGAAATGCATCTCGTCACCGCGCTCGATCGCGAGCCGCGCATACGTTCGGTGCTGTGCCTGTTCGAGGGCGTGGCGACTGGCGCTGCGGATGGCTTCGCGCGTATGGCCGGCGTGCCGGCGCTGACGCTGCTGCATCTCGGGCCGGGCTATCTCAACGGCGGCGCCAACATCCACAACGCGCGGCGCGCCTATTCGCCGGTGATCAACCTGATCGGCGATCATGCCGTCACGCACCGTGCGTACGATGCGCCGCTGGCGTCCGACATTGCAGGACTGGCGAAGCCCAATTCAATCTGGCTGCAGTCGGTCGACAACGTGGCTGACGCAGGGAGGCTGGCGGCGGAAGCGTTTTCGGCGACCTACGGCCCGCCGCCCGGGCCGGTTTCGCTGATCATGCCGGCGGATACGGCGTGGACGAAGGGCGGCTCCATTGTGCGCGATGCAAGACGCGCTGCGCTGAAGCCGCCCTCGGCGAGCGCGATCGAGGAAGCAGCCAAGGCGATCCGCAAGGCGAAGAAGCCCGCGCTGTTGGTCAACGGGACGGGTCTGCATGCGGGAGGGCTTGCGGCGCTTGCGCGTATCAAGGCGTCCGGTGTCGGCGTGTTCAGCGACACCTTCATGGCGCGGCATTCGCGGGGCGGCGGTCGCTTCGCGCCGGATCGTCTGCCTTACTTCGCCGAGATGGCGATCGAGACGCTGGCTGGAACCGATCTGCTGCTGATCGCCGGCACGAAGAAGCCCGTGGCGTTCTTCGCCTATCCCAACACGCCTGCGGAATTCACGCCCAGGGATGCGGCAGTCATCACGCTCGGCGGACCGGAGAGCGACAGCGCCGCCGGGCTCGCCATGCTGGCGGATGCGCTGGGCGCGCCTGCCGCGCCTACCTCCGTGCCATGGTCGCGGCCCGAGCCGCCAAGGGACGACGCATTTAACCCCTTCACGATCGGCCTTGCGCTCGCCGCCCATACGCCCGAAGGCGCGCTTGTCTCCGACGACGGCGTCACGGCCGGCTTGCCGATCTATCTCTGCATGCAGGCCGCCGCGCCACACGAATGGCTGGGCCACACCGGCGGCGCCATCGGGCAGGGCATGCCGGTGGCGGTCGGAGCCGCCTTCGCGCGGCCGGATGTGAAGACCATCTGCCTCGCGGGCGATGGCGCGGGTATGTACACGGTGCAGTCGCTGTGGACGATGGCGCGCGAGAATCTCGACATCCTCACCATCGTCTTCGTCAACAACGCCTATCGCATCCTCACGATCGAGCTGGCGCGCACCGGCGCGGGCAATCCAGGGCCGACGGCCAACAGCATGCTGAGCCTCGGCTCGCCCGAGATCGACTGGGTGAAGCTGGCTGAAGGCATGGGCGTCAGCGGCGAGGCGTGTTCGACGCTGCCACAGTTCAACGACGCCCTGTCGCGCGCGATGGCGCATCGCGGGCCGCGCTTGATTGCGTGCCTGATTCCGGGAAGCTAGGCGTCGTTGGCGGCCTGCGCGCGGCCGACCATGAAGGGCGCGATGGCCTGTGCCAGTTCGCGCACATTGATCGGCTTGCCGGCGACGCCGTCGAAGCCGGCGGCGGCATAGGCGGCGAGATCGGTAGTCGAAAGCTTGGCCGTAAGCGCAAGCGCGGGCGTCGACTGGTTGGGGCCGGCGGCGTCGGCGCGCAGCTGTTTCAGCGTTTCGATGCCGTCCATGTCCGGCATGACGATGTCCATCAGGATGACGTCGAACGTCTCGATGGCGCAGAGATCGATCGCCTCCGCGCCCGATGCGCACGCCTGGACCTCGATACCGAACTTGCCGAGCAGGAGTTGCGCGATGCGGCGGTTGTTCTCGTTGTCGTCGACGCAGAGGACGCGTTTGCCTGCCCAAGCCGGATCCTCGCGCTCGCTGATGGCGGATTGATCGTCGTTCGCGCTGCGCGCCACTGTCAGTGACAAGCGGAAATGGGCGCCGTCGCGCCGCGCGGGCTCCAGCGTGAGGTCACCGCCCATCAGCCGGGCGAGACGCCTTGAGATGAACAGGCCAAGACCCGTGCCCCCCCGGCTGGCATTGTTCGGCGCCTGCTCAAACGGCGCGAAGATCGTCTCCGCAACCGCGTCCGGCACGCCCGGCCCAGTATCAATAACGCTGATCAACGCCTCAACCCGCCCATCGCGCCCCTCGTTCGTAGTAATGATGGTCGTGATGCTGCCCGTGTCGGTGAACTTGATAGCGTTGGAGACGAGGTTGCCGACGATCTGGCGGACACGGCCGGCGTCGATCATGAAGGCGCCGATCTCAGCGCCGCTGCTGTCGACATTGAGGACAAGACCCTTGTTGCTCGCCTGAGGCCGCCAGAAATCCACCGTGCGCGTGACTAGCGTGCAGATGTCGGTCGGCGAGGGCGAGATTTCGAGCTTGCCAGCCTCGATCTTGGAGACATCCAGCATGTCGTTGACGATGGTGAGCAGGCCGCGGCCCGAATCGTCGATCAGCGCGACCAGTTCGGCGGTCTCCCGATCGTGCTCGCCGCGCTTCAGCACCTCGACCGAACCGAGAATGGCGTTGAGGGGGGTGCGCACCTCATGGCTCATCACCGCGATGAAGTCCGACTTCGCCTTGTTGGCTTCGCGGGCGCGGTCGCGGCCGGCGCGCAGGGCTTCCTCGGCGGCCTTGATGAAGTTGATGTCCTGCAGCGACCCGGAAATGCGTGTCGTGCCGTCCGGGTTCTTGGAATAGCGGGCGCGGGCGGAAAACCAGCGATAGCCGCGCAGCTTTGTCTTGAGCCGGAAATCCACCCGCAGACGCGACATGCGTTTCTGGCCAACCGCGAAGGCTTCGCGAAGCTGGAGGACGTCATCCGGATGCACGAATTTGTCGACGCCGCCGAATACTTCGTTGAATTCCTCACCAGTATAGCCGGTGATGCTGTGGAAGCTTTCTGACACATGGAATTTGCCCAGCTCGGCATCCGGCACATCCCAAAGCCCGACCTTGGCGGCCTCTAGAGCGACGCGGCTGCGCGCGGTATTTTCCGTCATCTCCTCGTTGGCTTGGTTCAGCCGCTCCAATGCGTAGTCGCGCGACAGGTTCGAAATCCAGACCAGTCCGCCCAGCGCGACCGTCGAAAAGCTTACGGTCAGGAAGCTCATGATCGAGTGGGTCTGGGTCGAATAGGGCGTTGGAATGCCCGCCATGCCCGATGCGAAGACAAAGATGCATACGGCGACGACAACGCCGAGCGTGAGCGCAACCAGCCGCATTGACCGGTGCATGATCAACGCGGCAACGCCCGCGACCGCCGGAAGCGAGTAGACAATCGGCGCAAGGATGCCCGAGTGCCGGAAGCTGATGACGGCGATCGTGACCATGTGGAGCAGAATCACCCACCCCATCGCCGGACGAGGATCCCGCTTCCGCCTCAGATGCAGGAAGCAATAGAAGGCGCCGGCGGCATTTGCCGCCGTGAGAACATGCGCTTCGATGTGAGAGGGATTGGCGGCCAGCACCGCGAAAAAGCTGATGGTCATGCCGATTGTCGCGGCAAGACACATGTAGGCGGCGGCGACTTGCGCCGTCGCGTCGAGGCGGTCGCCGAACGCATGCACGTCTGCGTAGTATTGGCTGCGCAGGCGGCCCGTCAGGACGGCGGACACAATGGCGCGCGCGCTGCCGAGCGTGCTCCGCGGCGGACGCACGGGAGGCGCGGTGAGATGTTCAGCAGTGTTCGACTGGACTGTGATGGCCGCCGAATCCCCGATCTGGTTGTTACCAATATCCGTCAAATTGGTAAGAACTTCCTTGTGGCGCGTCGGCGCACGGCAGCGGGTCCCCTGAAAAAACAGGCACAAGCAAGGTCTAGTGCAGGTAGCTGTTCGCCGCGGTCTCCGCGAGGACGCGGCCGCGTGCGGCAATCTGCGCTTCGAGCTTGGGCATGTCCGGCGTGCAGGACTTGGTGTTGCCCTGCTGGGTGCGGAATCCGCGGTTGAAGGCGCTGGTCATGGCGGAGCGGCGTGGGCTGCCGGAGGGGCCTTCCATGTTCAGCATCGTGAACATGTAGTTGCGCCATGTCTGATCGTCGTCGCCGTTGCATAGCGACCGGATGGCGTGGGCCTGGCCCAGTGTCTCGGCGAGGTCGGTCAGGACATCGATCGGGGCTTCCTTGCCCGTGGCTTCCTGCGCCGGGGCTTCCTGCGCCGTGGCAGGCAGGGGAGCACAGACAAGCAGGGCCAGGGCGCAGAGGGTTCGAAGACTCATGGGCCCGATCCTAGCCTCCCGCCGCATTCGAAGCAAAAGGGCCCCTTGAGCAAGACCTCAGGGCGGCTTGCGTTTGGCGCTTCCCGCTGTGAAACAGGGACATAGGCGGGCGTGGCGGAACT
This sequence comes from Hyphomonadaceae bacterium, assembly GCA_030697555.1. Lineage (GTDB taxonomy): Bacteria > Pseudomonadota > Alphaproteobacteria > Caulobacterales > Hyphomonadaceae > UBA7672. The sequence continues at coordinate 32,249 of JAUYPV010000143.1, read as the reverse complement.
GGTAGACGCAACGGACTTAAAATCCGTTTTCCGCAAGGAAGTGCCGGTTCGATTCCGGCCGCCCGTACCAACCTGCGCTCGCTTTGCGAGCTTCGGTTGGCGCGTCAGCGTTTGGTGCGCTTCCAGCTTCGCCTCGGCATGCCAGCCGTTCATGCGAGCACCACGATGTCGACGAGGTCGCCGGCGGCGACGGCGGGTGCGTTGGGCGCGCGGCGGATCAGGACGTTGGCGGTGAGGAAGGGGGAGAGCAGGGACGAGTCCTGGTTCTCGGCGGCGGTGACGCCGGCGCGGCCGTCGGCGCCGATGGCGAGGATGGCGCGGAGGTATTCTTCCCGGTTGGCTGTTGCGGGAAGCGCTTGATTGGTGTGGGCGCGCTGCGTGGCTTGCGCGGATGGAGGCGTGGACATCAGGGCATCGACCAGCGGGCGGAGGAAGAGCTGGGCCGTGACCATCGCGGCGGCGGGATTGCCGGGAAGGCCGAGTACAAGCTGCGGCGCTCGCTTCGAGAACCAGGTGGGCTTGCCGGGCTTCACCGCGATCTTTTCGAAGACGGGTGTGAAACCAGCGTTGGCGAAGGCGGAGCGGACGACGTCGTGGTCGCCGACCGAGGCGCCGCCTATAGTGACAAGGACATCGCACGGTTGCGAGATGCGCTTGATGACGTCGGCTTGGTCGTCGCGCGCGGCGCCGAGGTTGATGGGCTCGGCGCCCCAGCGGCGGATCAGGGCGAGAAGCGCAGGCTGGATCGAGTTCACGATCTGGCCGGGGCCTAGCGCCGAGCCGGGCGGCATGAGCTCGTCGCCATTGGCGAGCACGCCGATGCGCGGCCGCTTGCGGACAGCCACGCTGGCGGCGTTGCCAGCGGCGGCGAGGGAGATCGCGCCTTCGGTCATCACGTGGCCGGCGGGCACGAGCGTCTGGCCCCTCAAGAAATCCAGGCCGGCGCGGCGGATGTTTTCGGGCTTCCTCTGCTCGAACGTAACGGTGACGGTGTCGCCTTCGCGTTTCGCGTCTTCCTGAATCAGGATGTGGTCCGCGCCTTCGGGGACATAAGCGCCGGTGAAGATGCGGACGGCTTCGCCCGTACCCAGCCTCAAGCCGGAGGGCGTTCCGGCGCGGGATTCGCCTATGACTTTGAGAGCTGCGCCCATCTTCATGTCGGCAAATTTTACGGCGTAGCCATCCATGGCGGAGACGTCAGCGGGCGGCTGGGAGACCTGCGCGACGACGGCTTCCGCGAGGCGGCGGCCTTCGGCCTGGGCCAGCGGCACGGTTTCGACGCCCATGGCGGCGGCGCGGCCATGCTCGGCGAGGAGCGCCAGGGCCTGCTCGACGGACGCCATGCGGATCATCGATTGTCCTTCACGTTGTATCTCGTGCAAGATAGCGACGTAGCGAGGGAACGCCATGGCCGGAAAACTTACGCATATCGATGCCGACGGCCGCGCCCGGATGGTCGATGTTTCGGACAAGGCGTCCACCAAGCGCATTGCCACGGCCGAGGGCCGGGTGGTGATGAGCAAGGAGGCGCTTGAGCTGGCGCGGTCCAAGGGCGGCAAGGGCGATGTTCGCGCGACTGCTGAGATCGCGGGTGTGATGGCGGCCAAGCGTACCTCCGACCTGATCCCGATGTGTCATCCGCTGGCGCTGTCCAATGCGAAGGTGCGGGTGGACGAGAGCGCCGATGGCTCGGGGCTTGCCGTGGTTGCCGAGGTTGCGACCACTGGGCCGACGGGCGTCGAGATGGAGGCGCTGACGGCTGTGTCGGTCGCGTGCCTCACGATCTACGACATGCTGAAGGCGGTCGATCGCGCGATGCGGATCGAGGGCGTGCGGCTCACCGCCAAGTCGGGCGGCGCGAGCGGGGATTTCCGGGCGGAGTGAGTGCTCACCTTTCCGTGGCGAGTTCGAGAAAAATCGTCGTCGCCGTCGGGGGTGATCTCGAAAATCGTCGCCGTCGGACCGCCCGCACCGCGCATAGCCGTGCGTGAGCGTGCGATCACACCTGCGGTGAGCGCATGAACGTGGGCCTGTCATGGGCGGAGTATGCGGCCGCGACGGAGGGGCGGGGATAAGTTTTTCCTCGTCCCACAGTTCGCGCTCATATCCCGCGTTGATGTTGTTGGGGTTTGTGCGGATTCGAGCCGAGTTATGCAGCAACAGATTCGGCTGGATTGCGGAGCCCAGAAAAGAAAAAGACGCGCCTCGATGAGGCGCGCCTTTTCCATTCACTCTACGCTACTCTACAGACTCTACTGAACTGGGCTTCGGCCGGGCCGGCAAGTGCGCTCAACAGCGCAGGCTGCAAGTTCCGCAATCGGAACGGGACGGGCTGAGGCTTTACTCGAATACTGAAGAGAAAGATCGGGCCCGGAGGTCTCAATACGACCGGTCCGGGCCCGGGTGTTTCGACCGCCGGATCAGGGGGGAGCGATCCGGCGTTACGCGATCCTTCGACACGCGCCTTTCGGCGCTGCTCAGGATGAGGCCTTTATGGCTTACGCGGCTTTCTTGGCGGCGGCTTTGGTAGCCGACTTGGTGCGTTCAGCGGCTTCTTCGACGAATTTCGGCGTCGCGGAGGCGACGGTGTCGAACAGCTCGGTCTGGGCTTTCTTCGCGACTTCGGCGTAGGCGAAGAGGCGGGCGGGCAAGTCCTGGAAGGCGGCCTGGGCGAGTTCGCCGGCTTTCTTCGCGTAGGCGGTTGGCTGGGCTTCGACGGTCATGAGCGTCGTCGCGTCTTTCGCGGCGGCGTTCATCCAGGCGGTCGTCAGCTCGACGTTCTTGTTGAGGGCTTCGACGGCGACTTCGCGATACTTCGCGGCCATGTCGTTGAAGGCTTTGAACGGCGCCGCATTGGCGAAGTCCGGGGTGGTGAATTTCGAGAATTGTTCGAAGTTCTTGTTGAAGTCGAACATGTCGGCCATCGGGTTCATGGGAAGGTCTCCGGGTAGGTGGTCTGAACTCTGTGGAGCCTAACTAATGCCGCAGTGCGGCAAAGGCAAGGTAAATAATGCCGCAGGTGCGAAAAAGATTCCGCAACTGCGAAGGCCAAATTAGAGATTCAGCAAGATTTGGGTCTGGAGTCAGGGACATAGGCAGACGCCAGATTCAGAGCTGGCGGGCCAGGAAGACCGTGCCGACGACCGGGGTATCGTAATAGGGCTCGATCGCGACGAAGCCGTTGGCCCGGTAAAGGCCGATGGCGGACGTCATGGCCGGGAGGGTGTCTAGGCGCATTTCCCGGTAGCCGATGGCCTTGGCGGCGGCGAGGAGGGCGTCGACCAGCGCCTTTCCCAGTCCGAGGCCTCGCCCGTCCGGGGAGACGTAGAGCCGCTTCATCTCGCAGCTTCCGCCGGCCAGTGGTCTCAGGCCGACACAGCCAAGCGGGCGTCCGCCGGCATCGCGCGCGAGCAGCAGTTCGCCAGCGGGCGGCGCGTACTTGCCTGGCATGGCGGCAAGTTCGGCGGAGAAGTCCTGATAGGCGAGATCAACTTCGAGTGAAGCCGCGTAGGCCTGGAACAGCTCCACCGTCGCCGCGAGATCGCCGGCGGACCTGACAGGGGTGATGTGGAAGCCGCCGCCTTGGAGCATCGCTGCTATCTGGGGGCAAACCGCTGGGACGACAACGCTGCTACTCGCGGACGTAGCGGCCCGGCGCCGGCTCGAGGCGCGGCGTGGTTTTCGGGAAGCTCTCAGCGGCGTCGATCTTCTTGCCGGAGCGGCGGCCCAACCAAGTGGCCCAGTCGGGCCACCAGGAGCCATCGTGCGCGGCCGTGCCCTGGCGCCATTTGTCGAGATCGACGGGATCCTCATCGCTGACCCAGTAGCCGTACTTCTTCTTGTCGGGATGGTTGACGATGCCGGCGATGTGGCCGGACTGCGCCAGCACGAAGCGCCCATCGCCCTTGAGACGCGAGAGGCCTTTGAAGGAGGAGCGCCAGGGGGCGATGTGGTCCTTCTCGCAGGCGACCGCGTAGTGCGGGATCTTGATGTCGTCGAGTCCGACATCGACGCCGTCGATCTCGAACTTGCCCGCGGCGAACTGGTTGTCGCGGTAGAGATGGGTGAGGTATTCGCGCGCCATGCGTTCGGGCAGGCGCGTGGAGTCCTCGTTCCAGAAGAGCAGGTCGAACTTGGGTCTCGCTTCGCCAAGAAGGTAGGCCTTCACGGCGGGGCCGTAGACGAGGTCGTTGGGGCGCAGGTAGCTGAAGGTGCGCGCCATGATTTTCTGGTCGAGGAAGCCCTTGCGCTGGGCCTCGATCACGATGCCGGATATGAAGCCCTCGTCGATGAAGGATTTCAGCGGGCCGGGGTCTTCGAAGTCGGTGAGCGCGGTGAAGAAGGTGGCCGACTTGGCGGGGTTGTCCTGCTTGGTCTTGCCCAGCCAGGCGAGGGTGAGGCCGAGCGTGGTGCCGCCGATGCAGTAGCCGACGACGTTGACGCCGTCATTGCCGTGCAGCTTGTTGACGTGGTGCAGCGCCGGAACGACGCCTTCCTGGACATAACTATCCATGCCGTAGTCGCGGAGTTCCTCGCCGGGGTTTTTCCACGAGACGATGTAGACGGCGAAGCCCTGCTCGGTGAGCCATTTCACCAGCGAGGATTTGGGCTGCAGGTCGAGGATGTAAAACTTGTTGATCCAGGGTGGGATCAGCATCAGCGGGCGGGCGTAGACCTTCTCGGTCACCGGCTCGTAGCGGATGAGCTGGAACAGGTTGGTTTCGTGGACGACGTGGCCTTTTGTGGTGGCCAACGTCTCGCCGACTTTGAAGGCTTCCGGATCTGACAGGGTGACCAGCAGGTCGCCGGAGTTGCGCTCAAGGTCCTTCACCAGGTTCTCGAGGCCTTCGACCAGCGATCGGCCGTTGGTCTCGACCGCCTTCTTGATGGCGACGGGGTTGGAGGCGAGGAAGTTGGAAGGGGAGAACAGGTCCACGAGCTGGTGCGTGAAGAAGTGGATCTGCTCGGAATGCTTCTTGTCGTCGCCCATGTCCGCCGTTTCAGCGAGGCTTTCGAGGTAGGCGGACATGATCTGGTACTGGCGTTTCAGGTAGTAGAAGAACGGGTGTTTCGACCATTCCTCGTCTGAAAAGCGCGCGTCGGGGGCGGCGCCGTCATCGCCGGTGGCCTGCGGCATGCGGGCGGCGCCGGAGAGCATCGCCTGCGTGAGTTCGGCGTAGAGCGCGGTGGTGTGCTGCCAGAACTGGATGTGCGTGTTGAACGACTTCATCGGGTTGGTCATCCAACCCTGGGCCTGACCCATCATCGCGCGCATGAAGAAGGGCTGGCCGGGACCCTCGACGCCAGGATTGCGGATCTCGCGGCGGGAGAGGGCGAGGAAAAGGCGCTGAAGCAGGAAGTTGATGCGCTGGAAGTTCTGTCCAAGCTCGAACGCGCTTGCGGAGCTGAGACCGTCCTGTCCGTTCATGAATGTGCCTGAAGACCCTGCTGTGTAGAAAACGTAACACCACGAAGGCGCCGGGCAAACCGATAGAACGAAGAGGCGAAGCAGATATTAAGCTGGAGGCTGCTGCGCATAGCGCGCCGCGAGGGCAGGCGCCTGCGAGGCTTTTCCGGCCCTGCGACGATTGCGGGCTTCTGGAATCGCCTGGACCGGGTTACAGGGGGCGGACCGGGTTTTGCTGCGGCTGCTAACATAACCCCCGGACCCGGTACTTCTGGAGATTTGGCACGCTGATGCAGCTTGGCTCGATTGCACGCTGGTTGAAGGGCGATTCTCGCGTCTGGGACGGACAGCATTTCACCGTCGCAACGGATGGCCGCGGCAAGGACGTGGTGTTCGTCCACGGCCTCGCGGCGTCGCCCGAATGCTGGGAGGAGGCGGGCGACCGGGTGGGGCCGGGGTTCAGGTCGCATTACGTTCACATGCGCGGGTTCGCCGGACTGCCGCCGAGCGGCTTTCGCGAGCCGGGCAATTTCATGAAGCCGGTGGCCGATGCGCTGGCCGGTTATATCCGCACGCTGAAAGCCGGGCCCGTCGCGGTGGTCGGCCATTCCATGGGCGGGCTAGTGACGCTGATTCTAGCGCGCGATCATCCGGATGTGGTGGACCGCCTGATGGTGGTCGATGTGCCGGCGTTCTTTTCGGTGCTGATCAATCCGTTTGCCTCGGCGAGCGGCATGGGGAGCCTGGCGGAGCATTCGCGGCGCAACTATTTCGAGAAGTCGGGCAAGGCGCTGGAGGATGACCTGCGGCGGTCTTCCGAGAAGCTGGTGACGGCGCCGGAAAATCTTCCGCGTGTGCTGCGCTGGGGGATGGAGTCCGACCGGGCCACGACTGCGGATGTGATGGCCGAGGTGATGGTGACCGATCTGCGCGCCGCCATGGTGCGGATCGAGGCGCCTGTAGATGTGATCTATGCGTGGGACAAGGCGGGCCATGCCACGAAAGTGGGCCTGGAGCAGGCTTATGGCTCGTCCTATTCGGGATTGAGGCAGGTCACGCGCCTTCGCATCGACCACGCACGGCATTACGTGATGTTGGACCAGCCGGAAATCTTCTATCATGCCGTGCGAGACTGGCTGGCGCGGTAAGGCCTGAAGAAGCTGAAGATACCGATATGAGCGAACCTGAAACCATCGAGCTGCGCCGCTATCCGAGCCGGAAGCTCTACAACAAGAATTCCTCGTCCTATGTCCGGCTGCCGGAAGTGGCCGAGATGGTGCGCCGGGGCGCGAACATCCGCGTCGAGGACACCGAGAGCGGCGAGGATGTGACCCGCGCCGTGCTGCTGCAGATCATCATGGAGCAGGAGGGCCAGGCGGCGGGATCGATGCTGTCGGCTGACCTGATGATGGACATGATCCGACTGCACCAGTCGAAGGCGTCCGAGATGATGACGGGGCTGTTCGAGCAGTCGGTGGCGTTCATCCGCTCGCAGCAGGAACAGCTGGCGAGCCAGATGTCTTCTTCCATGGCCCAGCCGTGGAATGTGTTCGACCCCAACGCGATGCAAGAAATGCAGCGCGAATACCAGAAGCGGCTCGCCAGTTTCTGGGGCGGCTCGATGCCGATGCCCGGCATGGCCATGCCGGGGATGGCGCCGCGCAAGGCCGAGCCGGCGGAAAGCGCCAGCGCCGAAGCGGCCGAGCTGAAGGTGCTGCGCGCGCGGCTCGAAGAGCTCGAGAAGAAAGTCGCGAAGAAGTAGCGGCTACTTCGCCGCGTCCTTTCCGGGCCGATAATCCCGCGTCGCTTCCGCTAGGACGCCGTCGAGCGTCATCGGCGGGCGTTTGAACTGTTCGGCGGCAAACAGGGGAGACTGGTCGGCATAGTGCGGCGATGAACTGTCGATCGTCGCCACGCCATACTGGTGGATGGTGTCGAGGGTGTAGGTTCCGTCCGGCGCCCAGTCGGCGATGACGATGTAGGTATCGCCAGCGCGGCCCTTGCGAAACTTTTCCTTTGTCAGGTCGCCGGCGGCGTAGACGGCGCGCAGCGTGTCGGGGCCGCCATTGGTGGGCCAGGATTGTTCGCCTCGCGCAACGCGGCTGACCTCGCCCCATTCGGGATCGATGCGGCCCGTGGCGGTCTTCAGTTGCTCGGCAGTGGTCTTCAGGTTGGCGAGGGCTTTCTCGCGGTCGTAGGGATCGTGCATCTGGCCGCCCATCGTGGCCTGGCCGGTGAAGATCGTGAGCGCGGCGGCGCGGTTCTTCATGTCGGCCGAGCCGTTCCATTTGGTGACGATGTCGAGCGCGGCCTTGAGATCCTTGTCGCTCTTCGCATCGACCTGCTTCAGGTCGGCGACCATCTTCATCACGTTCGAGTCTTTCGAATAATTGTGGTCCATCTTGTAGGCGATGAACTCCTCGCGCGTGATCGACGCGTCGGCGCCGAAGAGTTCCTGCGCGCGCAGGCCGCGATTGGTTAGGTTGGTGTCGACGCCGAAGCTGGCGGGATAGTTTTCCGGCTTCGGGTTTTCATCCGGGGCGGTGGACAGGAAGGGCGTGTGGTTGGCGTTCACCACATAGCCGGCCTTGGGATTGATGACGGCCGGCAGCTTTTCGACGCTTTCAAAGCCCTGCCAGAGCGTTTCCGACGTGTCGCCGGGAAGGATCTTCCTGCGGTCCCAGCCCTCGGTGCGTTTCGGCATACGGGCGTTCCAGAAGTAGGCGATGCCGCCGCTCGAATCCGCAACCGCATAGTTCACGCTCGGGATGGCGTTGTACTTGATCTGTGCGGCGCGCCACTCGTCGACGGTCTTTGCGGTGTTCATGGCGAGGTATTGGTCGAGATATTCGAGATTGCCGGCGCTGGTGTAGGAGACGGCGAAGACACCCTTGTCCGTCACCCAGGCGGGGCCGTGCTCGGACCAGTAGGCCGTGCGCTCGACCTTCTCAAGTACGCCATCCTTAAGCACGTTGTAGCTGATGGTCTTGGCGGTCAGATCCTTCCACTGGCCGTCCATCTGGTATTTCGCCGGCGCCTTCTCGTCGTCGACCGCGAGCTTGAATATGTCATAGACGTCCGGACGGTTGACCGTGGCGGCCCAGCCGAGCTTCGGCCCTGCGCCGTGCAGGATGAGCGGCGTGCCAGGGAAGACGCCGCCGATGATGTCGAGGCCCTCTTCCGATTTCAGGCGCGCCTCGTACCAGGCGACGCGGCCTTCATAGGGCTGGTGCGAATTGACGGCGAGACGCGTGTGGCCGTCGGCCGAGCGCGAGGGCGCGACTGCGAGTTCGTTGGAGCCGAGTTCGACGTCATCAGGGACATTAAGAAGGGCCGCGCGCGTCGAGATTTCGTAATTGGCGCGGCCGGAGAGAAGTGCGTCGATCTCGCCTTCGAGGCCATAGAAGGAGGGCGGGCGGTTGACGTAGCCTGCGATGATATCCTGTCCGCGCACCGGCGCGGTGCGGGCGCAGCCTGAGTCGGTGTGTTCGGCGCACCAGAGGTTGAGGCCGGCGGCGTAACCTTCGGCGATGGCTTTCGCGGCCGGAGAGACCTTTGCGTCATAGTCGCGGTTCACGACATCGATATTGCCGAGCGAGAGCATGAAATCGTCGGCCTTGGCGCCGGGCTCGCCGACGATCTCTGCCAGCGTGCCACGATTGGAGCGGACGACTTCCTCGATATTCTTCCAGTCGTCTTCCGCGTGGGCGTAGGCGAGGCCGAAGACGACGTCGGCGTTGCGCTTGCCGTAGATGTGCGGGACGCCGAACTTGTCGCGGATGATGCGGGCGTCGTAGGCGCCGGCAACCTCGCGCGCCTTGGCGGGGTCGAATGTCGCTGGTGTCTCGGGTGTCTTCGAGCATGCCGCCGCAGCGATCAGGGCGGTGGCGCAGAGCGCAAGGTTTCGGATGGCCATGGCGTTCCCCGTGTTGTTGCGGGGAGGTTAGCGGTGCGGCGAGCGAAGCGCCAGCGCCGGGGACCGCCGGGTCCCTGCCCGGCAGTCGCTGCGGAGCAGCGAGCCCGGTTGCCGTCGGGATATTCGCGTCGTTCCACGACGCGCTGCCGGGCAGGCGCCCGGCGCTCCTCAGAACGTCTTCTCGCTCACCCGCCGGAGCACGTCCGCCGCGAATTCGGACAGCGTGTCGTCCCTAGCCCCCATGATGACGATGGTGTCGCCGGGTTGGGCGAGGGCGACGAGCTTGTCTCCACAGGCGGGGCGGTCGGCCAAGGCGTAGGCGGTCTTGCCTTTGGCGGTGACGCCTTCGGCGATGACGTTGGAGCCCATCGAGCGGTCGACCGTGCCGCCGAAATAGGCGGGCTCGGGCATCAGGAGGATGTCCTTCGCGGCGAGATCGCGCGCGAACATTTCGATGAACTGGTCTTTCATCTGGCGGATCGGGCCGTAGCCGTGCGGCTGCCACATGACGAGGAGGCGGCCGGGAAGCTGATGAAGCGTGGCAAGAGTCGCGGCGATCTTGTCGGGGTTGTGGCCGAAGTCGTCGATGACGGTGATGTCCTTTGCGGTTCCCACGATCTCAAGGCGGCGGCGGATGCCGACGAAGTTCATCAGCGCCATCGTGGCGTCGCGCAGCGGCAGGCCGCAGGCGCGTGCGGCGGCGATGGCGGCGAGGCCGTTGGAGAGATTGTGGCGGCCGGGCGTCTGCAGGCAGATGCGCTGGCGCTCGCCGGTGGATTTCTCGGTGACGATGCAGGACTGGCCGTCGAGCGCGGTCACGATGTCGGAGACGGAGAAATCGGCGTCGGTGTCGGTGAGGGAATAGGTGAGGGCGTTGGGGTGTTTCACTTTGGCGTGGAGGCGGCGGGTTTCGTCATTGTCTAGGTTGAGGACGGCGACCTGCGCCTTGGTGATGAAGTCGGTGAAGAGTTTGCGCAGTTCGTCCATCGATTTGTGGTCGAGCGCGATGTTGTTGAGGACGGCGATGGTGGGGTTGTAGAGCGCAATCGAGCCGTCGCTCTCATCGACTTCCGAGACGAAGATGTCGCCCTCGCCCACGATGGCGGAGGCGAAGGGGAAATCACCGGCGACGAAGTTCTTCATCACGGCGCCGTTCATGACGGTGGGATCGCGGCGTGTAGCGTAGAGAATCCAGCCGATCATGCCGGTGGTGGTGGACTTGCCCGACGTGCCGCCGACGGCGATCGAGATTTTCGATCCGTTGACGAGCTGGGCGAGGAGTTGCGGGCGCGTCACCTGCGGGCAGCCGAGACGTTTCGCGGCGACAACATCTGGCACGGTGTCCTCGACGGCGGCGGAGGTGACCAGCAATTGTTCCTTGCTGGTGACGCCGGAGCCATCCTGCGCATGCAGCTTGATGCCGCGTGCTTTCAGGAATTCGAATTTCGAGGCGGTTCGCCCGGCATCCAGCGAGCGGTCGGAGCCTTCCACATCATATCCCCGCGCGCGTACGATCAGGGCGAGCGGCAACATTCCGCTGCCGCCGATGCCGCAGAAGAAGTAGGGTCCCGAATGGGCGAGAGCGGATTGGGAAGATTCGGACATGATCGGGGTGTCTCAGTGGAGGGCTATTGGGTCAAGTGATCATGCCTTCAGTTGAAAAACCGTTCCGAATTGGTTGCGTTGCGCCGGGAACGCGCCTGCCGCCGGAGGTGGCTGAGACTGCAAGGGCAGTGGTGAACAAGCATTTTGGCGGCAGGGTGGAGCTTATCTTCCATCCGCAGTGCTTTGCCTCGGCCGGGCATTTCGCGGGGACGGACAGCGAGCGGATCGCTGCGCTGGTCGAAATCGCCAACGATCCGAAGATCGACGCGGTGTGGTTTGCGCGTGGCGGGTATGGCGCATGCCGCGTGGCGGAGTATGCGATCCCGCAGCTCGACAGCCATGCGCGGGCCAAGGCGTGGCTCGGCTATTCCGACATTGGCTTCTTGTTGGCGGGACTGTATCGCGCCGGCTTCACGCGGCTGGCGCACGGGCCCATGCCGATCGACGCGCGTGGCGAAGGCGGGGAGAAGGCGGTGAAGCGGGCGATCAGCTGGCTGGCCGATGGCGCCGCATCCTCGCTGGAACGCGGTGTCACGCCGGGCCATCCGAACCTGGCGTTCAACCTCGCGATCTTCAGCCAGCTTCTCGGAACGCCGCTGCAGCCTGACCTCAAGGGCCACATCCTGATGTTCGAGGACCTCGGCGAATACATGTACCGGATCGACCGGCACTTCTTCCACATCACGTCGAACGCCAATGTGCGGCAGTGCGCCGGCATTCGCCTGGGCCGGTGTTTGTCCGTGCCGAAGAACGAGCCGGAGTTCGGCATGGAGGAGGAAGAGGTCGCACGCTTCTGGTGCGAACGCTCGGGTATTCCTTATCTCGGCCGCGCCGATATCGGCCATGACAGCGACAACAAGGTCGTGCCTTTCGGTTGAGGCGGTTGGTTCATTCGGGGATTGATGGCGTCAGGACCCGACAGGTCACTCACCTGATGCGAGAGTTACCGGCCGGTCCCCGCTCGGCGCGCGAGAGAGGTTCCCGCCCGGGCACCCTTTGTGAGGTCGCTCCCGCCGATTTCGGCTGTCCAACCCGACGGCATGTCGATTGCTCCCCGGAGCTAAAGACCGGAGCACGCGCCTATGGCCCAAGGCGGGAAAACCTTGCAGGCAGACAACTTCGTCTTGCTCGACGGCCTTCGCGGCCTTGGCGCGATTCTCGTGCTTGTCGGCCATACGATGCAGCTCTGGGGACCCTTCTGGGCGCCCAGCGGGGCGGTGATCGTCGACCTGTTCTTCCTGCTTAGCGGTTTCGTGATCGCTTACTCCTACGAGCCGAAATTCGCCGCCGGCATGCGCGCTGGCGAATTCATGATCCACCGCGTCGTACGGCTCTACCCGCTCTACCTGCTCGGCACGCTGCTCGGCTTCATCGGCCTCACCGTGATGGCCATCGGGGACGCCGATGGCGGCGAGCGCAGCGGGCAATACGTCCTGCAACTGATCCCGCAGCTTTTCATGCTTCCGGCGCCGCAGGCTTTCGGCAGCCCCGACGTGTACTCTCTCAATGTTCCGGCGTGGACGCTGTTCTTCGAGCTTCTGGTGAATCTCGTCTACGTGCTTGCTTATCGCTGGCTGCGCAATGTGCGCGTGCTTGCCATTCTGGTGCTGCTGTGCGCGGCGGGGCTGGCCGCGACGGTGTTCACGCTTGGCCGGATCGATGCGGGTTCGGACTGGGCGACATTCTGGGCCGGTTTCGGCCGCGCCAGTTTCGGGTTTTTCGCGGGTGTGCTCACCTTCCGCCTGCTGGGTTCGCCCCGCCAGACGAAACGCCCAGTGAGCAACTGGTCATTCGTTATCCTGTTCGCGATCCCAGTGGCCTGCTTCTTTCCGGCGAGCCCGGAGCTGCGCCCCTTCGTGGATCTGATCTTGGCCATGATCCTTGGCATGCCGCTTCTGTGGATCTCGCAGTCAGTCGCGCCGCCGCCCATATTCAATCGGCTGTTCACCATTGGCGGGCGGATTTCATACGCGATCTACATCCTGCACCAGCCCTTCCGCGAGGTGGCGGACCGGATCGGCTGGCATACGAAGATGATCTACGAGATCGCCCCGCTGCCCGGAATTCTCGTGATGGCGACAGTGCTGTCTCTCGCCTACTTTGCGGAAAAATACTATGATCGCCCGGTGCGCCGGTGGGTTGCCGCCAGCATGAAGAAGCGCGCGGCCAGACGACAATTCGAGCAGCAGACCGACAACGCAGCGACCGCAATCCACGCGGAATAGCGGCCGCGCTTCGCTCCTGCTACTGCGCCACCCAGCCGCCGTCGATCGACAGCGCCGCGCCGTTGATCTGGTTGGCGGCGTCGGTGGTGAGGAATACGGCGAGCTGGGCGATATCCGTCACCTTCACGAATTCCTTGGTCGGCTGGGCGGCGAGGATCACGTTGTTGATCACCTGCTCCGGCGTCATGTTTCGCGCCTTCGCGGTGTCGTTGATCTGGCCGTCGACCAGAGGCGTGTGGACATAGCCCGGGCAGATCGCATTGCAGCGGATGCCGAATGTGGCGCCTTCGAGCGCGATCGTCTTGGTCATGCCGAGCAGGCCGTGCTTGGCCGAGACGTAGGCCGCCTTAAACGGCGAGGCGACGAGTGCATGCGCCGAGGCGATGTTGATGATGCGGCCCCACTTGCGCGACTTCATCTCGGGAAACGCAAGGCGCGTGGTGTGGAAGGCGGCGTTTAGGTTGAGGTTGATAATCAGGTTCCACTTGTCGACTGGGAAATCCTCGATCGGCGAGACGTGCTGCACGCCGGCATTGTTGACGATGATGTCGACGGGCCCGAGCTTTTCGCGGGCCGTCGCGAACATGGCCTCAATCTGCTCGGGCTTCGTCAGGTCGGCGGGCGAGTAGACGCACTTCACCTTGCCGTCTGCTTCGATGGAGGCGCGGATCTTCTCAATCGCGGCGGCGTCGCCGAAGCCGTTGATCATCACATTGCAGCCGGAGGCGGCCAGCGCGCGGGCGATGCCCTCGCCGATGCCGCTGGTCGAACCTGTCACAATAGCGGTGCGGGCCATGGGGAGGACTCCTTTGAGGCCCGCCTTGTCGCGCCGCCGTGCCGGTGACGCAAGGTGAGATATTGCGGTTGATCGATCAGCCCTTAAGTCTGCCTGTCACAGAGGCGTTGTGGTTCACCATGACAAGTCCGAGCTTCCAGTTTGTCGACGCCGCCATCCGCGAGGCGGTGGGCAAGCAGGGTTTCATGAAGCTCGTCGGCGCGAAGATCGACGAGCTGGCGCCCGGCAGGGCGGTGATGAGCCTCGAGCGGCGGGACGAGGTGCTCCAGCAGCACGGCTTCTTCCATGGCGGCGTCATCGCCTTCCTGGTCGACAACGCGACCACAGTGGCGGCTGGCACGCTGGTCGACCGGGCGGCGGGATCGTCGGTGCTGACCGCCGAGTACAAGCTCAACTTCACCGCGCCGGCGCGCGGGCAGAAGATCGTCTGCGAAGCCAGCGTGTTGAAGCCGGGCAAGCGAATGAGCGTGGTGGAAGCGAAAGTCTACAGTCACGAGGACGGCGAGCCGAAGCTCTGCGCCGTTGCACTCGCAACCATCGCCATCACGGAGGCCAAGGCGGGGTAGGGGCTGTGCGTCGGGCCGAACTGCGCTAGAATGCCTCCATGCGCCGTGAAGAAGTCATTAACCGTTTGAAGCAGAACCGCCCTCGGCTAGCCGCGCTGGGCGTGAAGCACGCTTATCTCTTCGGATCGGTGGCGCGGGATGCGGCCGGCGTGCAGAGCGACATTGATGTCATGGTCGATCTCGACGAAGGTCCGGGCGGGCGCAAACCGCTGTTCAGCGCGTTCGATGTCGGCGGCATTCAATATGAGATGACGCAGATATTCGGTCGGCGCGTGGATCTCGTGGTTCGCCACGACGCGCTTCGACCTGGCCGCCGGCTTCAGGCCGTGGCCGAGAGCCAGCTTGTCGATGTCTTCTGAGAACGGCGCCCGAACCGCCGATGCGATTGTTGCAGCGCGCGACAACATCGCGCTCATTCGCGAGTGGGCGGCCGATCTTAGTCTTGAGACGCTCAAGTCCGATCGGAAAACCCGCTATGCGATCGAGCGCGCATTCATTGCGATGGACGCCGCTATGCGCGACGCAGCGCCTGACTCGCTGTTGGCGCACGGAGTTCCGACCGCAATGATCGCGGGATTCCGCAACATACTGGCGCACACCTATGACGATGTCCTCGACGACCGCGTAATCCTGACGATCCGGGACGATCTGCCAGCGCTGGACATGGCGCTTGAAAAGATGCTGGCGGCGCTTCGGCCCGCCTGACCCGTACGTTATCGATAATCGAAAAAATTCCTCACGCAAACCCTTGTCGTCGCGGCGGGAGTGGGCACGTATTGGAGTGTGCTGTCCGGGCTCAAGAATCCGGCGCGCGGGGTCGCGTCTTCCTGATTGCGGCTCAGGGTCAGGTGCAAGGAGTCACGAAGATGGCGAGCCCGACGGCGCTTCAGTATCTCGACAAGGCGATGGGATCTTTGCGGCAGCTTGGGCTGCTGCCCGAGAAGAAGGGCGATCCCGCGCCCGTCGTGGCGCTGCTGAACCAGATTTCAGACCTGCAGCCCGACAAAGTCACCGCCATCGCTCGCACGCTCGACCAGGCGTCGAACTTCAACGATGTGGTGCGCGAGCATGTCTCGGCCATCACGGTCGGCGAGCGCTATGAGGGCATCTCGAACGCGTTCAACTCGATCCGTGACGACGCCAAGTCGCTGGTCGACCAGTATGCCGACGGCAAGATCTCCACGATGGAGCGGCTGTCCAACACCTGGATGAAGATGACGCGCGGCGACATCGCGGCGCGTTTCGGCAAGATCAAGGACCTCTATCTCGACGTGCAGAAGGAAACGAAGCTGCAGATCGAGAAGGAACATCTCATTCTCGAAGCCTACATGGATTTCCGCGGCGCGATGAAGCAGTCGGAAGTTCTGGCGCTCGACGTGCTGAAAACGGCGGAAGGCAAGCTGGAAGCGGCAAAGAACAGGATGACGGCTGCGTCGGCGGCGGTCGCGGCCTATGCCGGTACAGAGCCCGCCGAACGTGCAACGCTCGAACTGGCGCGCGACGAGGAGCTTCGCAGGCTCCAGGCCGAAGAGAAGCGCTACCAGATCGCCAAGGATCTCTCCGACAATTTGACGGTCGGCTACAACACGTCGGAAGTCATCATGGCGAGGCTGGTGCAGACCACCAACGCCAAGGAGCGCATCTACGCGCAGTCAGTGTCGTTCTTCGGCACCAACGAGGTTGTGCTCACCGCGCTGACGGCGACATTCACCGGCATGCACGGCCTCCATGAATCGACGCAGACGCTGGAAGCCATGAAGAAGGGCGTCGACCAGTCGCTGGAAGTGCTCGCGGAGATTGGCGGCAAGGTTCAGGAAGCCGCCCTTAAGGCCGGCTACGGCCCGACCATTTCGGCGGCTGCCGTGAAGAAGCTGGTCGACTCTGTAGTCAGCTATCAGGAGCGCTCGATCGGCATCATCGCCGAGATGCGCAAGCTCGCGACGCAGAACTCGGTCGAGATCCGCGACGCGGTGGAAGACGGCAAGAAGCGCATGGCGCACCTCATTGAACAGGGCGCGGCTGCAGCGCTGACCGTACAGACCTCATGAGCGAGCCTGCTGTTCCGGCGCGGCCGGGGGCAAGTCCCCCGGTCGTTACGGATGAACCCCGCAAGCTGGATGACGTACTCCTCGCGATGGACGTGGTGGACACGCTGCGCCATCGCACGCGCATCGTCGACATGGAGCTCAATGCGGGCGCGCGTGAGCAGCAGCTCATCGACCGGCTGAAGGAGATCTACGGCGCACAGGGTATCGACGTGCCGGAGAAGATCCTGAAGGACGGCGTCAAGGCGCTGGAGGAACAGCGCTTCGTCTACAAGCCGCCGGAGAAGACGCTCGGCGTGAAGCTGGCGCATCTCTACGTCAGCCGGAAGAAATGGCTGCCGGGCGTATCGATGGCGTTCGTTGCGCTGCTGGCGATGGGCGGCGTCGCTTTCTTCTCCGTGCGTGCGGGCGAGGCGGAATGGAAAGGCCTGCCGGCGGAGATCGCGCGGCTGTCGGATGAGGGGCAGAAGCTGGCTATCGATCCGGCGGTCGACACCCAGATCCAGGCGATGGAGCGCACCGGGCTGCGCGCCGTGGCGGAAAACGATCGCGGCGATGCGAAAGCTCAGGCAAAGGCGCTGAGGGACATCAATGCGCAACTCGCGGCGGAGTACGACATCCGCATCGCCGTGCAGGAAGACACGATCGGCTTCTACCGTATCCCGCCGAACAACCCGATGGGCCGCAACTATTACATCGTGGTTGAAGCCGTACCGCCCGGCGGCGGCAAGCTCGACCTGCCGATCCGCAATGAAGAGACGGGTAAGACCGAGCGCGTTGATCTGTGGGCGCAGAGGGTCGGCAAGCCGACGTTCGACAAGATCGCCGAAGAAAAGACAGGCTCCGGCATCATCCAGAACGATGTGCTGGGTCACAAGGCGCAGGGCGTGCTGACGCCGGTCTATGAGCAGGGCGCCATCGAAGGCGCCGTCACGAAGTGGGACGATTGATGGCTGGCGACGCCGACCTCATCACCGGACGCGATGCCCTTCACCGGCTCGACGAGCTGGCCCTTGGCGCGCGCCAGCAGTTCGATCTGGCCGCGCGTTCCGCGGACAACCAGTCGCGGCGGCGGTCCGAGCTGACGCGGCTGAAGGCCGAAGGCTATCGCCAGCTTGCGGCGTTGCGGCTCGACGTCATCAAGGCCGGCGCCGATGCGCGGCTTTCAGCGGCGGAATCCGAAGCGCAACGCCTCATGGAGAAGCATGACGAGTTCGTCGCCAACATCGATGGCGATGTCGCCAGGGCCGCCGAGGACCTCGCTGCCGCCGAGGCGAAGCGCCGGGCCGGCGAGACAGAGGTCGATGCGGCGCTGAATGCCTACGAGGCGCTGACCGAGCAGGTCGAGAAGGATGTGCAGGCGGACCCGGGTTATCTCGAACTGAAGCAGCGCTTCGAGGACGCCCAGTCGATCGCCATCCGCGCCGAGCAGAAGCTGGAGCTGGCGAAGACCGACCGGAAGGACAAGAGCGTTCCTTACGAAACCGACCCGCTGTTCTCGTATCTCTGGCAGCGCAAATTCCGCACGCCGGAATATCGCAAGAGCGGCCTGTCGCGGATGCTCGACAACTGGGTGGCGAAGCTGTGCCGCTATGACGAGGCGTATCTGAACTATGCGCGGCTGGTGGAGCTGCCGGACCGGCTAGCCGAGCACGTCGCCAATATGAAACTCGAAGCGGCCGAGACCGAGGCGGCGATCGACAAGTTCGAGGCGGCCAAGCTGCAGGAGCGTGGCGCGGGCGCGCTGCAGACAAAGGTTGAAGAGGCCAAGGGCAGGCTGACGGCGCTTGATGCGGAGTTGAACACCGCCGAAGCCAAGCATTCGGCCTTGCGTGAGTCGCAGGAGAAGGCGGCGAGCGGCGATTCCGGCCCCCGCGAGGCGGCGCGGCGCGTGATCGAGGACAGCCTCGCCAAGGCGAGTTTCCCGGATCTGAAGGTTCTGGCTGCGGAGACGACGACGCCGGACGATGACCGGCTGGTCGACGTGCTGATCAAGCTGCGCACCGAAGAGCTGCAGATGGAAGTGAACTGGCGCAATGTCGATGCGCTGCCGGCGCGGCGCCGTGTGGCGGCCGATACGATGGAACAGGTGCGGCGGCGCTTCAAGGAAGCGGGGCTCGACAGCCCGTATGTGCTGATCCTGCGCGGCGCATTCAACGCGGCTATCGAGGCCTATGGCATGGGCCCTACGGCGGATGGCGAACAGTTGTGGCGCGCGCTGATGGCGACCGTGCGCCAGGCGCCGATGCAGGACGACAGCTATTTCGGCGGCCGCAGGCGCGGCGGCTCCATCGGTATTGGCGGCGTCATCGCCGGCGCGGTGCTCGGCGAAGTACTGCGCGAACTCGGACGGCACGGCGGCGGTGGTCGCTGGGGCGGCGGCGGATGGGGTGGAGGCGGCGGCAGTAGCGGCGGCGGCTTCGGCACAGGCGGCCGCATAGGCGGTGGCGGCGGCTTCAAGACAGGCGGACGGATCGGCGGCGGAGGCGGGTTCAAGACTGGCGGGCGGTTCTGACATGCCCGCGCGTGTTGAGCGGCTCACTTGGCGCGACATTCCTCTCGATGCGATCGATCTTCCAAAAGCGAAGCTGCAACTGACGCTTGGGCTCGGCTCGGGGCTATCTTCGCGCGGCGGCCGCGTGTTCGCAGTCACGGATCGCGGGCCGAACCTGTTCGTGTCGCAGGCAGTCGACGACTACGGCCTCACGCATCTGGAAAAGCTGCGCGGTAGCGACACCAAGATCATGCCGATGCCAGACATGGGGGCGGAGATCGCGGAGCTGGCGATCGAGGAGGCAGCGGTGCGGTTGGTGCGGCGTATGCCGCTGCGGGTACGCACGGGGAAGCGCCTCATGGGCGTGGCCCTGCCGGGCGGGGAGATGGAAGCGGTCTATGACCTCGACGGCGCCCAGCTCGAGCCGGACGTGCTGGGCGCCGACACAGAAGCGGTCGCGGCCATGCCCGATGGCGGGTTCTTCGTGGCCGAAGAGTATGGGCCGTCGATCCTGAAGGTGGACGCCGACGGCGTCGTCACCGAGCGCTGGGTTGCCGAGGGAAGAGTGAAGGCTCTTGCGCATCCCGACCTGCTGGTTAGCGGCTTCCTCCCGAAACGCGCTGGCAAACGCCGGCGCAATCGCGGCTTCGAAGGGCTCTGCGCATCCGAAGACGGCCGCCACCTCTATGCCGGCTTCCAGAGCGCGCTCAAAGGCGAGGACGACCGGTCCGCGCCAATCTGGAAGCTGGATGCGCGCACGGGCGAGCTGGAGGAAGAATACCTCTACTCGTTCGACAAGCCTTCCAGCTTCGGGCGCGATGCGGCGCGGCGGAAGCTCGGCGCCGACGATCTCAAGATCTGCGAACTGGCCTGGGCCGGGAAAGACAAGCTGGTCGTGCTGGAGCGCATCTCGCACACAGCCAAGATCTATTTAGTCCCACTGAAGAAGCCCGCGGAGAAAAAGCTTCTGATCTCAAGCGACGATCACCCCGAGATCGGCCCGGACATCGAGGGCATGACGCTGCTGTCGCCCACGCAAATCCTGATCTCCTCCGACAACGATTTCGGCGTCGAAGGCGCGGAGACCGGCTTCTGGCGGGTCACGCTCGACAAAGCCATCGCCTAGACGGCGAGGCGCCGCGCTCCATGCTCGACGGCGATCGTCTTGCGGCCCGAGGCTATGGCAGTCCTGCCGCCGACAGCGGGTACGAAGACATACTCCGTCTCGATCCGGTCGCGCGTGATGTCGAGCGTGAAATAGCCGCGCTGGCTTGAGTCCATCCATCGGAGCGCCGGATTGGCGGCGCAGAAATCTGCGGCGATCTTCAGCGGGTCGCCGTTGAAGCGGCGCTCGTAGCCGAACGAGGAGACGGACTGGCCGGCGAATTCGACGCCGACCGGGCCTGCCGCATCGCCCAGGTCGAACGCCCAGGCATTGTGGCTATCGCCGGTGAGTGTGACAACGTTGGCGTTGGCGCGCCGCGCTGCTTCATAGAGGCGGCGGCGGGCGGCGGGATAGCCGTCCCACTTGTCCATTGAGAAAGGCGTGCCGGTTTGCGTCATCAGGGAGCGCGTCGCGATCAGCGCCTGCTCCTCGGGCGTCATCGCGTGGCCTGCCGCGAACCAGTCCGGGCCGGCGGCGGGGAACAGGGCTTCTCCCATGATCACTTGCTGCGCGAGAATCTGCCAGCGTGCGCCGGACGAGACGGACGAGACCATTCCATCTGCGAGCCAACGTTCCTGCTCCGAACCCATCATCGAGCGGGCTGGATCGGCCAGCGGGCCATCGCGGAAGGCGGCGAGACCGGTGCGCATGCCGCTGTCTCCGGTGGCCAGGATCGCCTCGAGCTGTTTGTCGAGCTGCTGGTCGCGGCCGATCAGGCGCGTCTCGAGCCGGAACAGCGTGGCGAGATCGCCGATGCGATAGCTGTCCCACCATTTGTCGGTCATCGGCAGCCATTCGTGATAGGCGCGCATGCCGGCGGTCTCGCGCGTCGCCCAGTCGCCCTCGGTGGCGGGATCGTGCGCCGAGGCGCCGTCTTTCCAGGAATTGTTGGCCGTCTCGTGATCGTCCCACACCGAGATCATCGGCAGGCGGCGATGCAGCTCGGCGAGATCGGGATCGGCGCGATAGCTGGCGTAGCGCAGGCGATAGTCGGCGAGATGGATGAGTTCGCCGGGTGGGGCGAGGCCGCGCTGTTGGGCGAGGCCGGGCGCGGCGTCGGGCCGGGTGACCGGGCTTTCGTAGATATAGTCGCCGGTGTGGATGGCGAGATCGATGTCGTCGCGCGCGGCGGCGTGGGCGTAGGCGTTGAACCAGCCCGACGTGCCGTTAGAGCAGCCGAACACAGCGACGCGGAAGCGGTCGACCGCGCCATCGGGCAGGGTGCGCGTGCGGCCGACCGGCGAGCGCTCGCCGCCCGGCGCCACGAAGCGATAGTAGAGCCACTGGTTGGACGGCAGCGCGCCGGCGGTGACGCGGGCGCACCAGTCTGTCTCGACCGATGCGATGGCTTCGCCTGTCGCCGCGATGTTGGCGAAGGCTGGATCGCTGGCGACTTCGACGCGAAGGCGCGCTGGCCCCGCCGCCTTCGGCACGTAGCGCGCCCAGAGCATCACGGATGTTTGTCGCGGCTCGCCGCTGGCGACGCCGTGGGTGAAGCCGGTGAGGGGCGTGGCTCGCGGCTGCGTCACGCAACCCGGAAGAGCGAGGGCGAAAGCGCCGGCGCCGACAAGGCCGCGGCGTGTGAAGGTGATTGTCATCGATCGAATCCGCTGCGCGCCCAACCCAGGGAATGACTAGACGCAGTTTATGACAGATCGGCGTGGGGCCGTCTTCCCGTGCAGTCGAAGATCGGGTTACGCTGCGGCCACGGCGTTCAGGACGCCGCCTGTCCGCGGGAAGAACCGAGTTCACCTGAGCCTGTGATGACAATCGACGGTTCTCACGAACCTCCTTTGCCCGAATGAAGCGGACGCCGGGCGCCTTTAAGGAGGCTCGCCATGACTGACGCCACGCGCGAACGGCATTTGCCCGTTCACCCCGATCTCGGACAATTGAAACGCCAAGCGAAGGAGTTGTTGCGCGGCTTCCGCGCAGGCGATCCTGATGCCGTCGCGGATTTCGCGGAATTCCATCCGGAGAAAGTCGACGCAACAGCCGCGAAGCTTGCCGATGCACAGCTTGTGCTGGCGCGCGCCCATGGGGCGACAGGCTGGCCGCGCATCGTGCAGAGCTGCCAGATAGTCGATGCGATCTGGAAGGACGATATCGCAACGGTGCGCCGGCTGGTGACGGCGCATCCCAACCTGCTCCACGAGGAGGCGCTGGTGCGGCCGCCGGGCAGGATCAGCAATTGGGGGCCGCCGATGACGTATGCGGCCAATGTCGGCCGCGACCGGATCATCGAGATGCTGCACGCGATGGGTGCGAAAGATCATCAGCGCGCCATTGGTCGAGCGGTGCTGCAGAGCAAGATCGGCACGGCGAAGATACTGCACGCCATGGCGGGCAATCCGCCGCCGCCGGCGGACGAGTTGGGCGGACCGGCCTACACGCTGAGCGCAAGCGGCACGGCGTTCGTCTTCGAGATCGGCGGGCGGGCGGTGGACGAGGCGGGCCGGCGCCTCGCGCCGGTGGACGTCGTGCTGGAGACCGATTCACGCAAGCCCCTGGCCAAGCATGCGATCCTCGAGATGTATGTGCAGCATGGGCTCGAGCTGCTGGATACGCCTGTGATGGCCTTGCATCGTGGGCGGATCGACCTGCTGGAAAAACATCTCAACGCCGATCCCGGCATGCTGTCGCGGCAGTTCCGATGGGAAGAGATCTATCCGCCGGAGATGGGGTGTCACGACGAGGTGCTGGCGACCCACGGTACGCCGCTACGTGGCGCGACGCTGCTGCATATGTGCTGCGACTATGACGAGCTGGATATCGCCGAATGGCTGATCGCCCGTGGCGCCGACGCGAATGCGAAAGCGGCGGTGGATGCCGACGGTTTCGGCGGACACACGCCGCTGTTCAACGCGGTGGTGTCACAGCACCATTTCTGGATGAACCACAGCAACGGGCCGCCATCGACGGACTTCGCGAAACTGCTGCTCGAACACGGCGCCGATCCGAATGTTCGCGCTTCGCTGCGCAAGCAGATGCATCCCGGATACGGGCCGGACACGCTGCGCGAATACCGGGATGTGACGCCCCTGAGCTGGGGGCGCCGTTTTCATTTCCGCAAGATCGTGAGTGAGCCGGCGATCAGGCTGATCGAGGCGGCCGGCGGCGTCGAGTAGCGGCTAGGGACGCAGGAAATCGCGCTTCCCAAGCGCGACGCCGTTGTGACGCAGGATATTGTAGGCCGTCGCGGCGTGGAAATAGAAGTTCGGGAAGACGAAGGACGAAAGATAGACTGTGCAGGTCATCGGCATTTCCTGGCCGCCGCCGATCGGGATGTTGATGGTGGTGTCGGCGCGCTTGTCCATCGCTTCGGAGGAAGCGTTCTGGACATAGGCGTTGGCTTTCTGCGTCCGCTCGATGAGCTGGGCGAAGGTCGTCTCCACATCCGGGAAGGCGGGAAGATCGACGCCGGCGAGGCGGGCGGCGCCGCGCGTCACCTGGTCGGTCGTGATCTGCACCTGGCGGGTCAGCGGGAACATGTCGGGGAAGAGGCGGAAGTTGAGGAAGACTTCCTCCGGCAGCTTGGCGGCTGCAGCGTGGTCCGCGCCCTTCTTCAGGATGTTGCCCAACGCGCCGAGCGTCTGCGCGGTTGAACCTTTGAGAAGAGCGGAGATGGCTACCGTCATGGACTAATTCCTTGCAGATGCAAAAACAGGCTGGGCGCGTCATAGCGCGCTGCGGCGCAACCTGCACGCGGGAAAATTAGCGGCTTCGCGACTTGCGTTACAGCCCGCCAAAACCTACCGCCTGAGACTCAATCGCGGGGAGCGCAGGCTGAGCATTCGGATCCGCATACTGGGCTGGATTCATGTGCTGCTAGGCGGAGCGGGCCTCGTAGTAGGGCTGGCGCTGTGCGCCGCGGTGGCGACATCGGCCGATCCGGCCCATCGCGAGCTGATCGGCGTCGTCGGCCCCATCTTCCTGCTGCTGGCGATTCCCTACTTCATTCCGTCTTTCCTCGGTGGGGTTGGCCTGCTGCGAAGCTGGCCATGGGCGCGTGCGGTGATCTGGGCGGAAGCGGCCCTGCTGGTGTTTCTGATTCCGGTCGGGACTGTGCTGGCGGGGTTCACGCTGTGGGCTCTGCTTCCAGCCAGAGGCGAGGCCATCGCGGGCGATGGCGGGATCGCGACCGTCGAGCGAATGCTGGCAGGCTGGGTGCGCCCGGCTTTGATCGGCCTTGCCGCGATCGCCACCCTCGGCGCGATCATCGGCCTCGGCTATCTCTTCCGCGATCAGATCGAGGATGTGCATCCGCCGAACATGCTGATCGGCGCCGGCGCCTTCTTGGTCGCGTTTGGCGTGGTTGTCGCGATCGGTTTCAGCAGCGGTTGGGCGGGGGGATCCAACCGGCTCTCCTTCAAGGCGATGCAGCTGAGGGCGACGGCGCAGCGCGAGCAGGCCCAACGCGTCGCGGAGCACAAGGCGCGGCTGGCGCGCCTGCGCGCGGACCCGTTGCGCGCAAAGTACGCCGATCGCATGGAGACCAGCGGCGGCGGTTACTGGTCCGATGAGCAGATCGACTACGACCTCGATGCAAACCGTACCGAGACGTGCGAACACCTCGCGCCTGTCGAGCGCGCGATGCGGCAGGCGGGGATGGGCGTGAAGTGGATGTTCCCTCGCCATGTCGACGCCAACTGCAGGATCGATGAAGCGCGGCTGCGGCGCGTAGTGCCGCTGGCCGATACGATCCGCTATGGCGAGGATGTCTATGGCAGCGGACGGCAGGGAGAGGACATGCCGCAGGCGGCGCTAAGCTGCGGGGCCTGCAACTCGTCGATCCACTGCGTGGGGCCGCGCGATGCTGGTCCCCGTACGCGCGTGTTTCCGGAGGCCGGCTGAAAACCCTGCGGCTGCGGCTACTGGAAGACCTGTACCGGCACATTGATGTTGCAGAGGCCGATGCGGCCGGACGGATAGTGATAGAAGTCATCCTTCCGCCAGCGGCGGGAGTTCACCAGCTTCACGAAAGTCTCGCTGTCGGTCTTTAGCGTGCGCAGGTTGGTCCGATCGGGCGCCGGCACGTCCGCCGCCACCTTGATGTCCTTGTAGCGGTGATACTCTTCCGGCTTCTCGTAGAAGCCGAGGTCGCCCGTGCCGCGGGGCAGCGAGGAGAGTATCTCCATCCCCTGCACGATACGGCCGAGGACCGTGATGTTGCGGTCGAGGGCGCGCGGGCTCTGGCCGATGATGGCGTAGAGTTCCGTGCCGCCGCCGGAATCGTCTTCATTTTCGCGGCCGACGCCGACGGTGGCGTAGCAATGTGTCAGCCACATCGAGGTCGCATCCCGGGCGGCGGCGAAGCCGTTGGAGAAGCCGACCTCGGGCGCGTAGGTGTCCGGATCGGGCAGTACGTCGAAGCCGATCGTCGTGTCGCGAGGGCGCGTGAATTCCGCCTTCAGCGTCTTCTGGCCGACCTTGGGGGGGCGTTCGGGATCGGCGGCCTGGGCCCACTGCGCCACATAGTTGTCCTGTACGCGAGTGACGGCGCCGCTGCTGAAATATCCTTCGCGCGCGAGAGCTTTGACGTTGGCGACATGGTTCGGCGCGAAGTCCGGCGCGAGTTCGATGATCACCCGGCCTTCAGGGAATTCCATGTAGAGCGTGTTCTCGGGATCGATGATCCGCCATTCGCCCTCGGTCGACGTGGCGAGGATTTCCGGAATGGACAGAGTATTGCCCTCGGGCTGGGCGGGGATGTTGGAGACTGGGGTTGCCGGGGGCGGGGTTGGCGCGGCGGCAGGCTGGCAGGCGGCCGAGCAGGCAAGTGCAGCCAAGGCTAGAACAACACGCATGACGTCCCCATGGGATGAGGACGTCACCCTTACCGAATTTGATGACAGGCGAAAGATGTCTTCGTGTCCCAGGACGTTTCACATACGCAAAAGGCGCCGCCCCTTGAGACGGCGCCTTGCCGATGGGTCGCGACGTTGACCGGGGAGGACTTCGGCCGCGCCGCCATCGAAAGTATGGTTGCGTTAGCCGCGATATTCGCCGTTTTCCCAGTAGCTCCGGCCATTGTTCCGGTCGACGTAGTAGTAGCGGCGATCGTCGCGGTCGTATTGAAGGTCTGAGCGGGACGCCACTTGCTTGCCGCCGACGAAGCAACCGCCCTGCTCACGGCAGCCGGTGTAGTAGCCGATAGCCGCGCCGAGAGCGCCGCCGATAAGGGCGCCTTCGAGATCGTTGTCGGCGACAGCCGCGCCGGCCGCGGCGCCGATTGCGCCGCCGATGGCAGCGTTGCGTTGCGACGGATCCCAGCTATCCGTGGTCGAGCACGCGGCGAGCGAAAGGCTCGACACCGCCGCGCAGAAAATCGTTTTGATGGCAGACATGGGAAGTCCTCGGTCACTGGTATTCGGGGGTTAAACGACAGGGGGGAGCGAGGGTTCCGGATAACTTCGGGCGCACTGCACGGAACAAAGGTTCCGCGTTGGAAACGCGCCGAATTCGCCTGAACGGCGCCGCGCCTCAATCGATGCGAACGCCGAGCCGCTCGAGGCCGCGAAAGCCGGGAATTTTGCGCCAGTCAACCGGCGCCGCCGGATCGGCGAGGCGCAGGTTCGGGAAGCGCGTGAACAGGCGCTGCAGCAGATGACGCGCTTCCATGCGAGCAAGCGGAGCCCCCGGGCAGATATGCGCGCCGCCGCCAAAGGCGAGATGGCGCGCCGCCCCCTTGCGCGAGACGTCGAATTCATCGGCGCGAGGGAAGGCGGCCTCGTCGCGGTTTGCGGAGCGCATGAAGACGCTCAGCGCCGCGCCCTTGTTCACGGGGCAGCCCGACAACTCCATGTCCCGCGAGGCAATGCGCCAGGTGAAATCGACGGGCGCTTCATAGCGCAGTGTTTCCTCGACGGCATTCGGCCACAGCGCCGGGTCGGCGGCCAGCTTTGCCCTCTGTTCCGGGTGCGTGATGATGAGGCGGACCGCGTTGCCGATGACGTCGGTGGTCGTGATATTGCCGGCAATCAGCACGCCACGCAGGTTGAAGGTAATGTCCACGTCCGACAGCGGCGCGCCTTCCGCCTGGGCCTTCGCCATGTCGGAGAAGAGATCGTCACGCGGATCCAGTTTCCGCGCCGCAAACGTCTCCCGGACGAAGTGGGCTAGGCCGTTTGCGGAGGCCACGAGCGAGGCCACGTCCTCCGGCGTGCGGATTGGGTTAAAGGTCTGGATGATGCCGTCCATCCACGTCTGGAAGGACGACAGCTTCTCTTCCGGCACGCCCAGGATTGCGCCGATGCAGGCGACTGGCACCGGATGAGCGATCTCCCGCATCAGGTCGAACTCGCCCCTCCGGCCTTCCTGCCTGTCGAGTGCGTCGTCGACTATGCGGATGCATTCCGGTTCGAATCGAGCGATGCGCTCGTAAAGCGCCTGCACCAGCGGCCTGCGTATGCGGGAATGTTCCTCACCGTCCAGCTCGAGCAGGGAAGAGCGCTGGTCGTCCGGGAAGTCGAGCCCTTCCGGCACCGTAGCACGGCGGCGGCGGACGGCGTGCGCGCCTGGCTCGGCCGTGTCCGGGTTCTTGGTGTGCGAGTTGTCGGTGAACACCGCCCGCGCATCCGCCATGCGCGGAACCAGCCACGCGCCGCCCGCTTCGTCGCGGTGCAGAGGGCAGAGCGCACGCAATTCCGCGAGACGCGGATAGGGATCGGCGCGGGCCTCCGGATTTGCCGCCGTCACATCGAGGATGCGGAAGGGGCATTTCTCGTCGTCAGCCATCCGCCCTCCCGATCACCCTACACAGGGCGCCACAACCTATGGTTGTGATGGCGGAAAGGTCAAACAGGGAGAACCCTTAACCGCCGCCTGTGGCGTCGCCTTTGCCTCGGCTCCTCCAGCCAGAAGTAGAGGCTCTCAACGGGTGCGAGCGGGAGCCATCGCGGGAATAATCGCTTCGCAAGCCAATAGCCGCGCCACATGCCAGCCCAGCGTTTTCGCGAAGTACCGGCGTAGGTGGTTCCCTTGATGACCTGCAGCGGAGCGTGTTCGCGAAACCAGCGATGCGCCGTCAACGCTATCTCGGGCGGAACCCTTGAATTGGAGACGCCCGAAATTTCAAAGATCGAAGGGACCGGATGGGCCTCAAGGCCCAGCATCGCCACAGGCGCTCCATCCCGTTTCACTATCCAGAGACGCTGGCTATCCCCGGCAATGGCCGCCGCGTAAGTACGTACGCAGTTGTCTAGCGCGTGCGAACCATCGATGAGCTCCACCAGAGTCTGGATCGGTTCGAACGAATAGCCGTCGACAACCGCAGGATCGGCCCATGCATCGGCAACAACCCGATCGCCCAACTCAAGTGCGGCAGTGACATTCTCCTTCCAATCTCGCGCGGCGACGAGCGCGGCCCTGGTGGAAATGTCCGGCGTCCACGGAGTGCGCACAAACCGCGATGCCGGCGCCGTCGGATTGGCTGCGTGCCATGCCCATAGCGTTATGAGCTGCCAGCGGCGCAGGGCTTCCCAGTCCTCGCGTTTGCCGACGCGCCGGGCGAACCAGACGGCAAGGCCTTCGTGACCCCAGAAAGCGGTGCTCGCTACCGTGTCGAGCCACAGCGCGGCAGTCTTCGCGGAAGCCGGCGGGTGGTTGGCGATCTGGCGCCGGAATAGCGGGCTGTCAGGCAGCCGGGGCAGGGAACGTTGAAATGTCTCCGGACCAAGTCGGCGCGTCCACATCGGCATATCCGCCGCGGCCGCTAGTTCGCTGAGCGGCGCGCCGGCGATGGCGCGCTCGATCACCGGCTCGGGATCGAACCGGCGGCGCGGAACCGCCAGCGCGAACAGCAGCGCCGGAAAACTCACCGCGAGATCGGCCAGCCGCGCATGGCGACCGGCGAGACTCGAAACGGCGGCGCGGTGGCGCCAAGTGAAGCGCCCGAGCCGGCTGGTGATGCAGTCATCGCGCACACGCGGGCTCGCGCGCGCAAGAAGGATTGCGGCGTTCATGGATGTCATGTGTTGCGGGACGTAAGCCCCGCTTCTCTATCGGTTGTTGTGGAGTGTCTCAGTCCGCGCCAGTGCGCGGAGCGGTTCAGATATCGCTCGTGGCGATACGGAGACGAACGTAACAAACAAACATATGCGCCTCCTCTGAAGCGGGTGAACTCGGAAGGCGCGTCGATAGCCGATCAGATTCGCGAAGGCAAGATGCGGCGCGACGAAAATCGCCGCGCCGCTTTTTTTGCTACAGCACGTCCAGCATCTTGGCGACCAGCGGGTGGCGAACGATGTCGCCTTGCTGGAGGCGGATGACGCCGACGTCGCCGTTCATGCCTTCGAGCTTGTCGGCGACCGGGCTGAGGCCCGACATTTCCGGTAGCAGATCCGACTGCGCCGGGTCGCCCGTGACGACCATCTTCGAGTTCCAGCCGAGGCGCGTCAGGATCATCTTGAGCTGCACATAGGTGCAGTTCTGCGCTTCATCGACGACCACGAAGGCGTTGTTGAGCGTGCGGCCGCGCATGAAGCCGACAGAGGCGATCTCGATCAGGCCTTCGGCGATCATCGCCTTCACCTGCTTGGCCGACATGCGGTCTTGTAGCGCGTCGTAGAGCGGGCGGAGGTAAGGCGCGAGCTTCTCTTCCATGTCGCCGGGCAGGAAGCCGATATTCTCACCCGCATCCACCGCCGGGCGGCAGAGCACGATGCGGCCGACTTTTCCGGCGCGGAGATATTCGACGGCCTTGGCGATGGCGAGATAGGTCTTGCCGGTACCGGCCGGGCCGAGCGCCAGCGTCATGTGACAGCGGTCGATCGCCTCCATCAGCTTCGCCTGGCCTTCGGACTTGGGCTGGACGTTCTTGACGTAGGCCTGGTCGCGCGGCTGCTCGCGCGGTTCGCGTTGCTGGTGGTGATGGTCGTTTGCGGCGGGGCCACGTTTCTTTCGGCGAGTGTACTGACTGCCGTCGTCTATAGGGTCCCAGCCTCCCTCTATGACATTGAGATGAACGCCTCCGGTGTCTCTGCCGTTACGCGCATTGTATTCGGCGCGAACGCGGCGGACTGCGGAACGTTTTCCCATAGACGTACTCCTTGGTTACGGGCGGAGGCCCGGGCAGAAAAAACAAAAACGCCGCAGAGCCGGGGGGCGCTGCGGCGTTGGATGTGCCGGAATTCAAAGGACGCCGGGGGTGGCGGCGGACGCCTCACAAGGCGGCCTGCTGCTTGGTGTTCGGATGATGCAACCGGTGGCGGTCGTCTCAACCCTGTTCCCCGTTCTTCGGGATTTCGTGTCGCAAGAACCGCGCCAATCCCGAATCAGCTTCCCTGGTAGTAGACTAGATTGCTGTTAACGGACCTATAAAGGGGCAGTTCCGCGACAGACCGCCAAAACATGGCGATTGCCGCGGTTTGTTGCAACGGGGACTCAAGGGCGCCGGGTTTGGAGTCGCTTGCCGGTTTCAACGTGTTGCGGCGCGCGAGCGGCCTGGCTTGAAGGAATACCTGGATGGCGATCTATGAACTGGATGGCGTAAGGCCGGAGACCGACGGCGACCACTGGATCGCCGAAAGCGCCCAGGTGATGGGCCGCGTGATCCTCAGGAAGAACGCGAGTGTGTGGTTCAACGCCGTGCTGCGCGGCGACAATGATCCGGTCACCATCGGAGAAAATTCCAACGTGCAGGACGGATCTGTGTTGCACACCGATGTCGGCCAGCCGCTGACCATCGGGCGCGACTGCACCATCGGCCACATGGTGATGCTGCATGGCTGCGAGATCGGCGACAACACGCTGATCGGCATCGGCTCGATCATTCTCAACGGCGCCAAGATCGGGAAGAACTGCCTGATCGGCGCCAACTCGCTGATCACCGAGGGCAAGGTGATCCCGGATGGGTCCATGGTGATGGGCGCGCCGGGTAAGGTTGTGCGAGAGCTGACGCCGGAGCAGGTCCAGATGATCACGGGATCGGCTCACCACTATGTCGAGAACTGGAAGCGCTATTCCAAAGGGCTGAAACGGATCGCCTGATGCGCCCGAAGAAGACTTTCAAGGCAGTTGTCGAGGAAGGGCAGAAGGGCTCGGCGCACATTGCCCTGCCGTTCGATCCCGATGCGGTGTGGGGGACGAAGCCTCGCCATCGCCTGTCCGGCACGATCGACGGCGAGAAGATCCGCGTCATCATCGGGCCAGACGACAGGGAAGTCGGCATCCGCCTCACGCCCATGTGGCGCCGTGATGCGAAAGTGGAGGCCGGCAGGCGCGTCAGCGTCGTGCTTTGGGCGGAAGGGCCGCAGCAGGGTGATCTGGCCGACGATTTTCTCGCCGCCCTCAAGGCCGAGCCCAAGGCGCTCGCCTTCTTCAATGATCTCGCCCAGTTCTACCGCAAGGCCTGGCTCACGTGGATCGACGGAACCAAGAAGAAGCCCGAGGAGCGGGTCCGGCGCATCCGGGAAACCGTGAAGCTGCTCAAGGCCGGCAAGAAGGAACGGCCGAAATAGCGCGGCGAGGGCGGCGAACTGCTAGATGCCGTACTCTCTTCGGAATGTTTCGAACGGCGCGGTCGTCGCCAGCAACTGGAAGGGGAAGGCGAGCCAGGGCTGGGCCGCGTCGATTGAATTCAGGCTCTGGTAGAACGTCTCGACGATCGCCTGCTTCACATGCCCACGAAAATCGAGGAATTGCCCCCACGTGGATAGCCCATGGATGGGGCGAGGGCCGACGAGGGGCGTGCGCGAGGCGCCGTACTCCGGCGGGAATAGCCTGCGATAGCCTTCCGTGTTGTAGAGCCATGACGCGCCGTTTACGCTCTTCGCCTCGGGCCAGCGTTGCGCGACGAAGCCGAACATCTGGGCGAGCTCGGCGCGGCGCTCGGCGGTCTTCGAGGCGTGCAGCGGGCCGACACTGTCTTTGTTGTAGCGGTTGCGGAAATGGATCTTGACCGCGCCTGCTTCATTCGGCGCTTCGCAGGCGAAATGGGGTCCGAACGGAAAGCGGTCGGAGGGCCATGGGTCGGGCGGGCGTTTCGCGAAAGTGGCGACTAGAAGATCAAGCCGCTTCCGGGGATCGCCA
>JAUYPV010000140.1 GCA_030697555.1 Hyphomonadaceae bacterium | reverse complement strand
CCGCTTCGCTCCATGCACCCTACGCGCCGCCCCCCCGCGGCGTGTTCTTCCCGCGTTCGGGGACGTCGCTACTGCCCGGCGCCGGAGCGGACCGACATTGAGTAGGGGATGTAGATTTCCAGATCGAGCGGACCGACGGGGCGCGTCTGCGTGCGGGCTTCGAGGCCGGAAAGATTTACGGAGACCGGTGTGGCCGAGCCGCCGAAGGACGTCTGCATCATCTTCACATCATCGGCGATGGCCTTGATCAGGACGTCGCGGTGCTTCTTCGGGTCGGAGATGCCAAGGAACTGGTTGTCACCGATGACCGACTCGACGCGGCCGGTAACGGGCGTGTCGTTGACGAACTTTTCGGCTCGCGCGCGGATGGCGTCGAATGTCTCGTTCGGCTTCACCATCACTTTGAGCACGACGTTGATGACCGAGCGATCGTCGCCCGCATTCTGGATCATCTCCTTGATCGCGGCGGTTTCGACGGCGGCGGACATGCCAGGCTGGCCGACCTCGAGGCTCATACCCTCTGCGCGGGCGGCGCGCTGGGTAACGGCGGCGAAGGTCTTGGCCAGCTCGTCCTCGCGGGCATCCGCTGCGCGCGTAGCGGACTCGAAGCGGACGCTGAACAGGACGAAATCGGCGCGCACGGTGATCGACACCTGTGGAATGGCGCCCTGCTGCTGGCGATTCACGAAGTTGCTCTGGGCGACGATCTGCTGCCCGAAAGCAGGCGTAGCGATGGCCGCGAATGCGGCGGCGAAAAGCAAGGCGCGTTTCATGTTGGCGTCCCTCTGGCGTCCCCGCCCTGATGGCCGGATGCAATCACGGCGCTGGCGGCGGGGCCAACGGCCATGAACAGTCACGAAGCAGCGAGCTAGCGCTGCGGAGATCCCAGCACGATCGAATAGGGGATGTAGATCTCCATATCGAGCGGGCCGTTTGGCCGGGTCCTCACACGGCCCTCAAGGCCGGTGAGCGAAATGGCGGTGGCGCCTGTGGAGGCGCCGCTGAAGGTCGTCTGCAGCAGGCGCGCGTCTTCAGCGATCTTTTTGAGCAAGTCCTCGCGGTGTTTTTTTGGGTCGGTGACGCCGATGTATTGCAGGTCGCCTGTGACAGCTTCGGCGCGGCCGGTGAGCTGGATTTCGTTGATGAACTTTTCTGCCCTCGTCCGCACGGTGCGGAAGGTATCGCCCTTCTGGACCGCGAACTTGAAGACCAGCGGTATGCGGGAACGGTCGCCATAGCCAAGTTCGACCGCTTCGCGCGCCTCGGTGGTTTCGAGCGTGGACGAGTTGCCAGGCTCGCCAACTTCAAGAATGACGCCCTGCGCGCGAGCGACCTTGGTGGTGAGCGTGGTGAAGGTGCGCTCCAGCTCGCGCTGGGCTTCGTCGACGGAGCGTGTACCGGTTTCGAGCGTCACGGTGAAGATGACGAAGTCTGCGGGCACGATGATCGAGACGTAAGGCAATTCGCGCCGGGCGCCCGCAACGACGCCATCGACATCCGCCGCCTCCTCATCGACCGCCTGCCGCTTGCTGGCAGTGACGACGATCATGTCCTGGTTGTTCTGGGCGACGGCGGGCGCTGCGAACATCGATGCAGCCACGGCCAGGCCGACAAGCCATCGGATCATCATTTACGTCCTCCCACAGACGCCAAAACGCATCGGCCCCGATGCAAGCATGAAAGCCTGCACCGGGGCCAGAGAGATAAGTCAGTGACGCTGACGGCAGGCAGGCGCCTACCAGCGCGAACCCTCGACCTTCTTGTCCGCTTCGACTTTCGAGGAGTACTCGTTGTCGCGGTATTTCTTGAACTCGTTGCGGGCGATGGCGCGGTTGTGAACTTCATCCGGGCCGTCCGCGAGGCGCATGGTGCGCATCGAGGCGTACTGGCGGGCGAGACCGAAGTCGGTGGTGACGCCGCCGGCGCCGTGGGCCTGGATCGCGTCGTCGATGATCCTTAGCGCGGCGAGAGGGCCAGCAACCTTGATCATGGCGATCTCGTTCTGGGCGCCTTTGTTGCCGACCTTGTCCATCATGTCGGACGCTTTCAAGCAAAGCAGACGCGTCATCTCGATGTCCATGCGAGCCCGGGCGATGCGCTCTTCCCACACGGAGTGCTCGGCAATCTTCTTGCCGAAGGCGGTGCGGGTAAGGAGGCGCTTGCACATCTTCTCGAGGGCTACTTCCGCCGAACCGATGGTGCGCATGCAATGGTGGATACGACCGGGTCCGAGACGGCCCTGGGCGATCTCGAAGCCGCGGCCTTCGCCGAGCAGCATGTTCGAGGCCGGCACGCGCACATTGTCGAGGATGACCTCGGCGTGGCCGTGCGGGGCGTCGTCATAGCCGAACACCGGCAGCATGCGGACGATCTTCACGCCGGGCGTGTCGAGGGGCACGAGGATCTGCGACTGCTGCTTGTGCTTCTCGGCGTTGAAATCCGATTTGCCCATCACGATGGCGATCTTGCAGTGGCTGTCGCCGACGCCCGACGACCACCATTTGCGGCCGTTGATGACGTACTCGTCGCCCTTGCGCTCGATGCGCGTCTCGATGTTGGTCGCGTCCGACGATGCAACGGCCGGCTCGGTCATGAGGAAGGCGGAGCGGATGTCGCCGTTCATCAGCGGACGGAGCCATTTCACCTTCTGCTCTTCGGTGCCGTAGTAGTGCAGCACTTCCATGTTGCCGGTGTCCGGCGCCGAGCAGTTGAAAACTTCGGAGGCGAAGCTCACGTGGCCCATGATCTCGGCCAGCGGTGCGTATTCGAGATTGGTGAGGCCCGCGCCCTTCCACTCGCCTTTGTCATGCTCCTTGTGCGGAGGCATGAACATGTTCCACAGGCCTTCCTTCTTCGCGATGGCCTTGAGGTCGTGGACGATCTGCGGGGTAACCCAACGGTCGCCAGCATCATGCTGTTTCTGGAACGTCTCGACATTCGGATAGACGTGCTTGTCCATGAACGCGGTGACGCGCTTGATCCAGTCCTGCATTTTTGGGGTGTATTCGAAGTTCATGTTGGGGACTCCCTCTTCGGTTGCGCGGTTCAGCGCCGCGCCCCGTTATTCGGACCCCTGCCCGTCGGGTGCGCAGCCGCACAACGTTCTGCCTTTTGATGAAAACGTGCGTAGCCGCGCCTTTGGGGCAAGGCAATGGTCCGCTGCCCGCTTTTCATGCGGCGGACGAACGGTTTTGCGGAAAGCCTAGGTCCGGCCGATCTGCGTTGCGGAAACCGACCGTTCGGCCAGGGTGGCGAGGTCGCGCCACCAATAGCCGACCAGCGGCACGATCTGGCCGCCGACACTGTCGACCTTGCGGCCGGCGTGCTCGCCCTTGAGGGCCTCGTAGAAGTCGCGGGCCGCGCCATTGTCGCGCAGGACCCAGAGGCCGCCAGAAAACATCGCCCGGCGGATGCAGTGGTCCGCCGCGGCCTTCATCAGCGCCCGGCCGACGCCCGCGCCGCGCTGCTCCTTCAGCACATAGACCATGCTGATCTCGGCTTCCCATGGGGCAAAGGCCTCGCGGGTGGCGCTGACGCTTACGAAGCCGACGATCTCCTTGCCGGAGGCGGCGACGTAGATCGCGTCGTCCAGGTCCTCGGAGCGGCGGTCGAGATTCGAGCGCCAGCGCGGGACCAGCCGCTTCTCGGAAAGGGTTTCAAGGTAGGCGCCGTCGAGGAGGCCTTTGTAGGCTTCCTTCCACGTGCGCTCATGGACGCGCGAGATGCCCACGGCGTCCGTGCGGCGGGCATTGCGAATGTGGATCATCCCTCGCCTCCTTCCGACTCAAGCAGAGTGATGGCGACCGGAGCGTTTCGCAAGGCGCCCCTGTTCGACTCCTGCGCAGCGGGGCTGCTATGTGGCGTCCAAGCTTCACGATTGTTCCCGTTTTGATTCGCTCGCCATTACCCCGACATGACCTCGCCCGTCATCGCCATCATTCTGGTTGCAACCTTCGTCACCGCAACAATCTCCGGCATTTTCGGGATGGCGGGCGGGCTGATCCTGATGGGCGTGCTGGCGGCGTTCACCCCTGTCGCGACGGCCATGGTGCTGCATGGGTTCATCCAGATCATCGCGAATTTCTCCCGCGCGGCTTTCCTGCGGAAGCACATTTCCTGGTCACTCACGCGGCGGTATGCGCTCGGCGTAGGCGGCGCGCTGCTTTTGATCGCCGCGATCGCCTGGCGGCCTACCCAGCCGGTGGTGTTCCTGATGCTGGGCGCGACCGCCATGCTGGTCTGGATTCCCAAGAAGGCTGTTGAAATCAATGTCGAGCGGCCCTGGCAGGCCGAGATCTGCGGCTTCCTGGTGCAGACGCTGAACACGATCAGCGGCGTGGCCGGGCCGTTGCTCGACCTGTTTTTCGTCAAGACAATGCTGCCGCGCCAGACCGTTGTGGCGACCAAGGCCGCGACCCAGGTGATGGCCCACGCCGTCAAGATCGCGTTCTGGGGCTTTCCGCTGATCGGGATGCTGCAGTCGCCGGAGCAGCTGGCGGCGGCCCACTTTCCTCCGCTCTGGGTGCTGGCCCTCGTCGTGCCGCTGTCGCTGACGGGAACCTGGCTCGGCGGCCTCGTGCTGGAGCGGATGACCGATGTCAGCTTCCGCGAATGGACCAAGTGGATCGTGACGGTGACCGGGGTGGTCTATCTGGCGCGCGGCCTATTCGGTTATTTCGGCTGATCCCTACTCGACCGAACAGAACAGGTCGTCCTTCATCGCCTTGCGGCCGGCTTCGCAGCCGAACGCGGTGAAGGGGTCGCTGGCGGTGGAGAGCCACTGGCTGCGTTCGTTGATCTGCTCGACGGTAACGCCCGTGGCTGGCGGTTCGCGCGTCCAGGCCGGGAAGTCCGGCAGCTTGCAGGCTTCGTCCTTCAGCAGACCCTTGCCGCATATTTCGTTGCGCAGCTCGATCAGGTTGGCGGCGCCTGACTTCAGCGCAACGTCAGCGCGAAAGAGCTGGTCATCGTAAAGCCCATCCATGCCCGAAGTCTCGCGCACGCCTTCGAGGCCCTTGTCGATGAGGATCGCCCAGCGCTGGGCGTCGATCGAGACGATGAAGGGATCCAGTGGTTCGGAAAGTGTTGCGGGCTGCACCGCCTGCTGAGGCGTCGCCGGTTCGGCTGGCGCCTGGGCGGACTGCTGTGGCGGCTGGCAGGCGGCGAGGACCAGCGCGGCAAAAGCGGAGACGGCGAACCTGGCGGCCATGGGCGACTCCCGTGTAGGAACGAGCAGCCTAGCAGGCTTTCGGGGCCACGGGACCGGACGTCAGCAGGCGCTCTGCAGTCAGGACGATGCCACAGCCTTGGGCGCCAGGCGGTCGACGCGGCGTTCCGGGCCAGCGTAGCCCTTGTCTTCGCGGCGCCGGCGGCAGGGGCCGACATAGTCGGGCTGTTCGATGAAGGGCCGGCTGGTATTGCGCGCCGCTACCAGTTTCTTCAACAACGCATCGCCCGAAACCGGGAACAGCACATACTCGTGGCCGCCAGCGTTGATCACCGCGTTGACCGTGACGAGATCCCGGCGCGGCGAGGCGGCGACAATCGGGAAGCGGATGTTCGGCGACTTCTCCGACCTGCGCATGAATCGGATGGTGTCGAGGCCGATATCCTTCTCAGGCCCATCGACATAGACGACCATGGCGTGCGGGTCGCCGTTGACGAACCCCTCGAAAATCTCCGCTTCATCCGCCGCGATCTGGATGTTGCGAATGCCCATTCCGCGCAGGGCCATCCGCATCGTTCTGCCGATTGACTGGTTCGATGAGAAAATGAGGATCGAAATGTCCGCCGGACTATTCATAAAACATCCCCTGCACGGACAAGGAAATACGCCCGCGCGGTTAACATAAGCCTACGGCAGGTTAATTCGGGGCGCCGCTAGGTAAGCTGATGGGCGGCAAGGCGGGCATAAACGCCGCCTTTGACCATCAACTCGTCGTGCGCGCCCGACTCCACCACTCGCCCGGCGTCCATCACGAAGATCCGGCTCGCGCGCCTTACCGTGGCGAGTCGGTGGGCGATGACGATGATGGTTCGTTTTCCGGCGAGCCCGGCGAGTGCTAGCTGCACGCGAGCCTCGCTTTCGGAATCGAGCGCGCTGGTTGCTTCGTCGAGCAGCAGGACGGGCGCTTCTGAGATCAGCGCGCGGGCAAGCGCGATGCGCTGCCGCTGGCCGCCGGAGAGATTGCGCCCGCCTTCGCCTGCCGGCGCGCTCCAGCCGCCGGGCAGCGCATCGATGAAGTCACAGGCTGCAGCTTCGGCCGCGGCCTTGACCTGGTCGTCGGTGGCGCCCGGACGGCCGAGCGCGATGTTCTCGCGTATGGTGGCGTCGAACAGGAAAGCGTCCTGCGAGACCAGCGCGAGATTGCGGCGAAGCGACATAGCGGTGACATCGCGCACGTCGTGGCCATCCAGCCGAAGGTTGCCGGAGCTGCCGTCGTAGAGGCGAAGCAGCATGTTGAAGACGGTGGTCTTGCCCGCGCCGGAGGGACCGACCAGTGCGATCGTCTCGCCCGGTTGCACCGCGAAAGTGAGGCCGTTGAGTGTCGGCCCGCCGCCTGGATAGGAGAAGCGGACATCGTTGAACTCGACCTTACCCTTCGCTTTGCCGAGCGGACGCGCATCCGGCCGGTCGATGACGGTCGGCTGGGAGTCGAGCGCGGCGTAGACGCGGTCGGCGGCGGCAAGGCCTTCGTTGACGACGGAGTTGAGCGTGCCGAGCGCCCGCACTTCGGGGGAGGCCACGCCGATGATGGTGATGAAGCCGACCAGCTCAGCCACGGTCGCCTGCCCGCTCAGTGAGCGCCATGCAGCGAATGCAAAAAGCCCGGCCAGCGCCAGGCCGCCGAACATTTCGAGCAGCGGATCGACCATCGCCTTGGAGCGCAGGACTTTCAGGTAGAGGCGCGCACGCTCCTCGAAGCCCTTGCGGGCGCGATCGTGCTGATACTCTTCAAGGCCGAACGCCTTGACAGTGCGCGCACCCTGGAAGGATTCGCCGAGGAAGGATGTGAGTTCGCCCGCCTGCTCCTGCGCCCGGCGCGAGATGCCGCGGATACGGTCGCCCAGCCTGACCACGGGCCAGAACGCCAGTGGATAGACGACCAGTAGAAGCAATGTCAGCGCCCAGTCCTTGGAGAACATGAAGGCGACGGACGCGATAATTGTTAGCGTGGACTTCGCGAGATTAGTGGCGACGCGCAGCGCCGCCTCGCGGATCAGGTTCATGTCGTTCGCGAACTGCGAAACATATTCGCCCGATGCCGCCGCCTGCAGCCGCGCATAGTCGCCTTTGATCAGCTTGCCGAAAAGCGCGTGCTGGATTTCAACCATGGCGCGCTGGACGCCGCGATTGTTCGCCTGTGTCTGCCAGTAAAGCGCCGTGCCCCGCAGCAGCGCGAGCGAGATGATGACGATCGGTGTGACGGTGAAGATGCGGGAATCCAGCGTGCCCAGCCAGTCGATTGAGCGCATGGTGATCTCGCCATAGCCATAGGCCGCAGCGGCCGTGACTGCTGCGAACATGGCACCGAGCGCGAACCAGGCCCATTGCGGGCGAAGCCAGTCGCGCACGAAGCGGTGCGAGAGTCCCTTTGTTGTGTCAGCCATTGCCGCCCACGCCGTTCAGGCGCGGCCCCTGCGCGTCAGGCATCGTGCTGCTTGCCGGTTTCCGGATCGAGCAGCCGGTGAGCATGGAGGATGAAATAGCGCATATGCGCATTGTCGACCGTGCGCTGGGCCGCCGACTTCCAAGCGTCATAGGCCGCGCGATAATTGGGAAAGGCGCCGATGAAGTCGATCTCGGCGAGGTTCTTGAATTCCATCTTGCCGACAGACTTCAGCTCACCACCGATGACGAGGTGAAGCAGCTGCTTGTCCGGTGTCGACGCGGTCATCTCTCTGGCTCCTGCACGCGGCGGACTCAGGCCGGGCGGCTTAACCCTTGAAGCTTTTCCATTATCAGGGCGTGAAGACCCGCGCCAGCGGCGACGATCCCCGGATGTTTGGTTACCGGCTGGTTGAACACAAATCGCTCGCCATAGCCGTCCGTCGCGACACCGCCTGCCTCCTTCAGGATAAGAATGGCGGCGGCGATGTCCCAGTCATTGGTCTTGCCGAGGCCTATTGCTGCGTCCCACTGACCGGCTGCGACCAGGGCGATGCGGTAGGCGATCGAATTCGGCATGGGCGTCAGCAGCCGCGTTTTCGGCCAGCCGGGATGCGCGCTGAGACGCGCATACATTTCCGGCCGCAGGATCATTCCGCAGCCGCCGAGCTCGCAGGTGCGCGGCGCGGTGATGCGATCGCCGTTCAGCACGGCGCCCCTGCCTTCGGATGCCGCGAACATCTCCCTGGTCAGCGGATTGAACAGGGCGGCGACGACCGGGCGGTTGCCTTCCAGCCGTGCAATGGAGATTGAAAAGCCTGGCTCGCCGCGCACGAACGCCTTGGTGCCGTCGATCGGGTCGACGACCCACACACGTTGCTGGCGACGCTCGACCGGGTCGTCTTTCGTCTCCTCCGATAGCCAGCCATCGTCGGGCCGCGCGGCGCGCAAACGTTTGGCGATCAGGTCGTTGACGGCGATATCCGCTTCGGTGACGACATTGCCTGGCGACTTGTCCCAGGACTTCGCGCCCTTCTCCAGCCATTCCAGCGACAGCTTTCCCGCTTCGCGCGCGACTTCGACCGCAAGGTCAAGATCGGCGTTCAGCGTGTCGTCAGCGTCCGGCAAGGGCGAGTCCGTCGATGAGAAGGCTGGGCGAGTTGGTGCTGGAGCGGATTTCGAGGTCCGACCCCGGGATGGCGCGCAGCAGCATGGAGGCGAGATCGCCAGCGACTGTCACTTCGGAGACGGGATAGGCGCGCTCGCCATTCTCGAACCAGAAACCGGAGACGCCGACAGAATAGTCGCCGGTGTTGGGGTTGAGCGACGGACCGAACATGTCGGTGACGAGCAGACCCTTGCCTGCGTCCTTCATGAGCTCGGCGAGCGAACGCTTGCCCGGTTGGAGGTCGAGATTGGATGTCGTGACGCCCGGCGGATCGCCGAAACCCATGCTGGCGAAGCCGTTGGGTTGCAAACCAAGCTGCCGCGCCGCTGGCCCGTTGAGCAGCCATTGCGTCAGCACGCCATCCTTCACCAGCGCGGTGCGCTTCACCGGCCTGCCCTCGCCATCGAAGCCACGCGAACCGAAGCCGGCCTTGATCGTGGGATCGTCGATGAGATCGATGCCGGGCGCGAAGACCGGCTTGCCCATCTTGTCTTTCAAGAACGAGGTGCCGCGCGCAATGGCCGGGCCGGAGATGGCGCCGATGAATGCGCCGATCAGCCGGTTGGAGAGACGATTGTCGAAGATGACCGGCGCGGTCTGGCTGTCGAGCTTGTGCGGACCAAGGCGTGCGGCGGCGCGCTCCCCTGCTATCCTGCCGATGTCGGCCGGCGTTTTCATCTTCGCTTTGCGGCGTTCCGACGAACTTTCGTAGTCGCGCTCCATGGCGCCGTCGCGCTCGGCGATGGCGACGGCGGCGAGCGATGTCATGCCGGACGATTTCTTCGCGCTGAAGCCGTTTGACGCCGCGACCCAGGATTTTCCGGTGTTCCAGGACGCGCCGGAATGCGAGACCTGCTTGACGCCGGCGATGGCCATGGCCGCCGCTTCCATCTCGCGTGCACGGTTCTCGAGTTCGGGCGCCTCAGGCGTATCGTCGCAGTCGAGCTGGAGGTCGGGCCTGTCTGACGTGATCTCGGACGCGGACGGCAGTCCGCACCATTTGTCTTCCGGCGCGAGGCGCGCCATGGCGACGACGCGTTCGCTCATGGCCTTCAGGGCGCTGGGCGACAGATCGGTTCCGGAGACATGCGCCTGGCGCTGGCCGACCAGGGCGCGCAGCGAAAGCCCGCGCGACTCCTCCCTTTCAACGCTCTCCAGCTCTCCGTTGCGCACTTCGACGGAGAGGCTGGCATTCTCCGCTATCCGGGCGTCGGTTGCGTCTGCGCCTGCCTTGAGGGTCGCGTCGATCAGCAAGCGGAGGATGTCTTCGGGAGATGAGGTCATGCGGCCTATGTAATTCGCTGCGGCGATAATACGAAGGGGCGCCAGCTATCCGCCGGCGCCCCTGGTCCGAAGCCTTGAACTGCCTACTTGCCGCCGGCTTTCGGCAGGCGATCGTTGATGTCGTCGCGGATGTCCAGCAGCGTGACCAAGACGCCGCAGACGATGGTCGCCGCAAA
Organism: Hyphomonadaceae bacterium; assembly: GCA_030697555.1. GTDB lineage: Bacteria > Pseudomonadota > Alphaproteobacteria > Caulobacterales > Hyphomonadaceae > UBA7672. Next base: position 19,834 of record JAUYPV010000140.1, on the reverse strand, counting down.
CCAGCCGGCCACCAGGCCAAGCACGATGGACAGCCCGGCTCCGCCGGAATCCTGCAACTGGCTTCCCGTGAGCTGGTAGAACCAGCCCTTCACTTCCTCGCGCTGGATGTAAGCGCCAAACGCGTACAGCGCGATGATCGCGAAGTAAGCGATGTAAACGATAAAGCGGAAGCTGTTGATGATGAAGAACTTCATTCCGTACCCTCCACGCCGACTGGGTACTTTCTAGCCCGCGCCAAGACAAAGCGCGACCAGTTTTTTCCGTTACCTTTCAGGGCCCCTAAAGCTGCAACTATTCGCGGCGCAGCAACTGGTCGAGGTTCATCTTCGACTTCCAGGTCTTCAAGAATCGCTCCTTGACCCCCTGCCGGTCGTAGTCGGCCGCTACCCAGTCGGCGAAGGACAGCCCCTTGGGTTTCCCCTCCCTGAGATAGCTCTCGAAGAAGTAGTCGAGCACGCCTGTCTTGCCCTCGCGGATATGCAGGTATTTCCGGGACAACTGCTCGCCCGCCTGTTCGATCGGCAGACCCTTGCGGAAATGCTGGTAAAGCACAGCCATTACCCCTGCCCGGTCCGCGCCAGACTTGCAGTGCATCAGGGCCGGATAGGCGATCCTGTCGAACAGGTCCTTGGCCGCCAGCACGCTTTCCCGGGGCGGGGCGTCGCGCGAGAACATCTGGAAGTCGACCAGCTCGATGCCGTTGCGTTCGCAGGCCTCTTTCTCGAGCAGGTAGTAACCCTTGGGGCTGGCTCCACGCAGGTTGAGGATGGTCTTGACCCCGAGTTCCCTCGCATAGCCGTCGATATGCTCCGGCGAGGGCTGGTTGGCCCGATACATCTCGTCCGAGACTTTGTGGAGATTGCGGAAACGCAGCCGGAGAAAGCCGTGATCGCCCCAGATGAGCTCGTTCCGGGCGCGGCGGCGGCCGGCCGGTGTGGCTAGGTCGATCGGTATGGCGGTTCCCGCGCCCGTGGACATGGCCGCTAGATGCCGGTTCTGGCCGGGAATGCAAGGATGGCAGGCGCCGCCCAAGGCGCCGCAAAGGGAAGCAGTGCGGGCTTTGCCCGAGTTTTGCGGCATCCGCCGCGGGCCCCAATATCTGGCGGCCTGCGCGGCAGGGAGTATATAGCGCCTCATGTCCAAGCCGCGCCGCCAGTCACCGGTGATTCCCTGGGTCGGGGGAACATTGATCTGGGCCTACATGTCCATCCTTTCGCACACCCTGCGCTGGCACGTTGAAGGCATCGAACACCTGCGCAAGGCGTGGACCGACGGAGACGGCTGGATGGCCGCTACCTGGCATTCACGCATCCTGCTGATGCCGGTGGTGCAGATCATCTACCGGCCGAAATGGCCGAAGCCGCCGCATCCGCCTGCACTGATGGTGTCGAACTCCAAGGATGGTGAGTTCACCAAGCGCGCTGGCACATGGCTCGGTCTCTTCATCATTCGCGGTTCGGCGCCGACCAAGGGCAAGGGCAAGACCGAAGGCAAGCGCGGCTTCATGGGCGCCAAGGAAGCCATGGGAGTCATGAAGGCCGGCGGTGGCATGGTGATCACCATCGACGGGCCAAAAGGCCCGCGCGAGGAAGTCGGGATGGGTTCGATCAAGCTGGCTCAGCAGATGAATGCCCGGATCATCATCTATGGCCTGTCGGCCAACGCGAAGCGCCTGAACTCGTGGGATCGCCTGCTCGTGCCGAACCCATTCGCACGCGGCGCCGTGGTGATCCCGGAACCGATCCAGACCTCGAAGGACATGGACAGCGAAGAGTTGCGCCAGCGCGTCGAGACGGCACTCAAAGCGGCGACGAAACGTGCGGACGAACTCGTGGGCCTCGCGCCCGACGACCAGCCAGTCCCGCAGCGGCGCACCACACCCGCGGCCGCTTCCGAAACTGCCGACACGAACGAACCTGCAATGGAACAGAGCGGCACGTGACCGCATCGCTTGCGCTCTATCAAATTGGAACGCGCCTGCTTGAGCCCCTGGCCCCCTGGCTGGTCGAGCAGCGCATCAAGTCCGGCAAGGAGCGCCCCGAACGCATCCGCGAACGCTTTGGCTTTGCCGGGAAAAACCGGCCCGACGCTCCGCTGCTCTGGCTTCATGGCGCGAGCGTTGGGGAGTCCCGGCTGCTGATCGATGTCTTTTCCGCCCTGCGCAAACGCCGTCCCGACGTGCATGCGCTCGTGACCACGCAGACACTCACGTCCGCCGACATGATCGCGGCGTGGTCGCCGCCCAACCTGCTTCACCAGATGGCGCCGGTCGATGGTCCGAACGCCGTCGAGCGCTTCCAGCAGCACTGGAAGCCGGACGCCGCCGTGTTCTGCGAAGGTGAGATCTGGCCGAACATGCTGACCGCACTGAAGGCACACGGCGTTCCCGCCGCCCTCATCAATGCGCGCATGACGGAAAAGACGCTACGAAGCTGGCAGGGCCGCCAGTCGTCGGCGCGGCAGGTGTTCTCCACCTTCGGCTTCATCGGCGCAGCCGATCAAGCGACAGCCGACGGCATCTTCGCCGCCACTGGCCGCCGCATCAAGACCGTCGGCAATCTCAAGAGCGCTGCTGCGGTTGACGGTCCCTCCTCCAGTGATGTCGAGGCATGGCGCAAGGCGACAGGCGGACGACCGATCCTGCTCGCGGCCTCTACCCACCCCGGCGAGGACGAAGTGGCGCTCAACGCCTTCATCGAAGTGCGCATGCGGGCGCTCGGCGCCCTGCTCATCGTCGTGCCGCGCCACCCGGATCGCGGCGAGGCGATCGGGGAGCTGATGCGCGGTCGCGGCCTCACCACGCAGCAGCGCTCGAAGGACAAATCGCTTCCGGGGACCGACGTGGACGTTCTCGTCGCCGACACGATCGGGGAGCTGCTGTTCTGGTACGCGGCCAGCGACGGCGTCTATCTCGGTGGCGCGACCGCTGAAGGCATAGGCGGACACAACCCGGTCGAGCCTGCCCAGCTCGGCAAGCGTGTCTTCACCGGCCCGTACGGCTTCAACTTCCGTGAGACGTTCGAAGCACTGGAGAAAGCCGGAGCGATCACAATCGGCCGTACGCATCAGGAACTCGCCGCCTACTGGCTCGCCGCGCTCGACAGCGCCATGCCTGGCCCGGTGCTCGGCTCGTTCTTCTCCGTCGCACGCCAGCCGTTCGAGACGACACTCGACGCCATCGTCGCGATGCTGCCGCCTAACGAGGGGAAAAAGGGCGGTGCCGATGCGTGAGCCCTATTTCTGGCGCGTCACCGACAAGCGCTCCCGCGCCGCCGCGCCGATGAGCAAGCTGCTGCTGACGCCCGCCTCGGTGATCTATTCCTGGGCCGGCAAGCGCCGCATCGACGCCGCAACGCCCGAAGATATCGGCCTTCCCATCGTCTGCATCGGCAACCTGACGCTAGGCGGCGCCGGCAAGACCCCTGTGACGGCCGCTGTGCGCCTGCGCCTCAATGCCAAAGGCAAGCGTACCGCGAGCCTGTCGCGCGGTTATCGCGGCGCAGAGGAAGGGCCGTTGCGCGTCGATCCGACGAGCCACACGGCCGCCGATGTCGGCGACGAGCCGATGATGCTCGCCGCCACGGGCGAGTCATGGATTTCGAAGGATCGTCTCGAAGGCGCCAAGGCCATGAAGGCCGACGGCGTCGAGGCCATCGTGATGGACGACGGCCACCAGAACCCGGCGCTGAAGAAAGCCCTCTCGATTGTGGTGATCGATGCCGCCGAACCCTTCGGCAACGGCCATGTCTTCCCGAAGGGGCCGCTGCGCGAACCTGTGCCGCGCGGCCTTTCGCGCGCGGATGCCGTCGTGCTGATGGGTGAAGGCGCGACGCCGCCACAGCTCAAGGATTTCGCCAATCCGGTTCTCCGGGCACGGCTTGCGCCGCTGGCGAAGCTGGTTCCGGGGCGCTATGTGGCTTTCGCGGGCATCGGACGGCCTGAGCGCTTTTTCGACTCCCTGCAGAAACAGGAAGGCGTTGAACTTGCCGAAGCCGTTCCCTATCCCGACCACCACGTCTTCCAGCGCAGCGATATCGACTACCTCATGAAACTCGTCACCGAACGCGGCGCGCGGCTCATCACCACCGACAAGGACCATGTGCGCCTACCGCAGGCGATGAAGACGACCGTGCTCCGCGCCTCCGTCGAAGCCAGGTTCGAGGATGAAGCGGCCTTTGCCGCCCTGCTCGCCCGCGTGACGCCATGACCGACGCGCCTGAAGAGAAGCGCTACATCCGCCCCGCCGATGTCGACAATCGCGCCGGTTTCGGCCAGCGCATGATGTGGGGCGTCGAAAGCTTCTTCTGGGACTGGGCCTACTGGTTTCCGCTGAAGGCTGCATCGATCGAGCGTGCGTCCAACATCGGCGCGTCGGTCCTGCGGCGCGTCGGACCGATGACGAGCGCGCATCGCACGATGATGCGCAACCTGCGCCTCGCTTTCCCCAAGTCGGGCGAGACGGAACTCAAGGAGATCGCGGATGGCACGTGGGCGACGCTCGGCCATATCGCCGGGGAGATGCCCCACCTAGGTCAGATGCATCCTTATGATGGCGGTCGCATCGAGGTCGTGAATGTCGAACGCCTCGACGCCATCCGCGACAGCGGCAAGCCATCCGTGTTCTTCGCGGGCCATGTCGGCAACTGGGAACACCTGTCGCCCGCCATCGTGAACCGCGGTATCGACTGTCACATCACCTATCGCATGCTGAACAACCCGCACATCGACAAGCGGATCAGCGACGCCCGCTTCTCCAGCGGTATCAGCAGGCTGACCCCCAAGGGCGCGGGCACCCGCGACCTGATGCGCGCTCTGGGCAGCGGCCAGTCGGTAGCGCTGATGAACGACCAGAAATTCAACCAGGGCATCGCCGTTCCGTTCTTCGGATACGATGCGATGACGGCGCCAGGGCCGACGCGGCTGGCGATGAAGTTCAAAGCGCCGATGCAGCCCATGTCGACGCTGCGCACCGGGCCGGGCCGTTATCGCGTGACGGTCTATGAATCCTTCGAACCGGACAATTCGCCAGGCGAGAAGACAGCGATCTACAACACCGTGCTGCGCATCAACCAGTTCGTCGAGGAGCGCATACGCGAGGCGCCGGACCAGTGGTTCTGGATGCACCACCGCTGGCCGAAGGAAGCTTGGGTCAAGGCCGGCGTTATGTAGCGCTAGGACATGATCCCGACGCTGTCGTCGATGGTGCGGCGAACGGCGCCGACATAGTCGACATTGCCCGCGCCCTCGACCGTCGCCTCGAAGATCAGCCGCAGCGCATCGCGGACGACGTAGGGCCGCTCCATCGGCAGGAAGTGCGACGTGCCCGGCACGCGCGTCACTGCGGCGTCGGGACGAACACGGTGAACGCGCTGGTCGGTATCCGGCTGGGCCGTGGAGTCCTTGTCGGCCTGCAGGATGATGATGGGCATGCGCTTGCGGCGCAGCCTGCGGATCGCCGACCACGGGCGATAGCGGTGCGCCGCGAACACCGCCGACTCATACTGTGGCGTACAAGCCAGCATGAAACTGCCGTTGTCGCGCCTCAGCACGCCATCGACCACGTAGTCGTCGAGGAAGGGCTGGCGCCAGGTCTTGAAGGCGCCGCGGCCGCGCAATTGTTCGGCCGCTTCGGCGGGCGATGCAAACTCGTTCCGACGCCGCAGGGCGCCCTTGGACAGCGCGTTGGCGCCCACCATCATGTTGAGCAGCGGGATGTTGAGCCAGCGATACTGCACCGGCTTCAGCAGCACGGGGTCCGCCAACACCAGTCCGCGCACCAAGTCCGGCCGCTTGCCGGCGACCAGTAGCGCCACGGTTGCGCCCATCGAGTGCCCGCCGAGCACGGCGCCTTTTGGCGCGGTCTGCTCCAATAGCTGGATCACGTCGTCGCGGAACTTGTTCCACGATTTCATGCGGCCGGGTTTCGCCGGGAGCCGCGTGCGCCCATGTCCGCGCAGATCGATGGCGGCTGCGTGCATCTGGCCGCCCAGCGGCTCGAGCAGGGACTGGTAGGTGATCGCGTTGAAGCCGGTCGCGTGCAGGAACAGCACCTCGATCGGCCTCACAGGGTCGCCGAAAGCGATCCCGGCCATTTCGCCGTCCTTGATGTTTACTCTGAAGCGCCGCATCCCGGCGTTAGCCTCCGAACACCTTGCGCAGGATGTCGCTGGTCCGCTTCACCGGATCGCGACGAATCGCCTGCTCTTCACGGGCGACGTAATAGAACAATCCGTTGAGTGCGCCAGTCGTGGCGTTGTCGGCCAGCCATGTTTTTGAATCTGTCTTGACCAGACCCATGCCGTATTTGGCCACTACGCCATCGACCTGGGTCAACGCCCCGGTGCTGGTCAGGGCTTGGTCGAAATACGGGCGGAACGATTTGCGGAGATTCGCCTCCGTCTTCTTTCTGAGAAAATCGGTCGCCGCCGTGTCGCCGCCGCGCAGCACACCCATGGCGTCGTCGATGGTCATCGTCTTCACGGCGTCGATCATCAACTTCTGTGCCTGTGGCGTAGCCGACTCGGCCGCGCGGTTCACTTTCAGTTGCAGGTCGTCCAGCAGACCGGACATGCCATAGGGCTGCAGCCGTTTCTGCGCATCGCCCAGCACGCCCGGCAGCGGTATGCGCACCGAAACGTCGCCCATGAAGCCGTCCTTCCTGGACAGCCGCTTGGACGCGAGGTCGCTAGCCACCGTCAGCGCTTCCTTGAGACCTGACGTCACGTCGCCCTTGGACAGGTTGCCTTTGTCCCCCGGCGTTTTCTGGTGGAGAATGTCGGAGGCAATCTTGCTCCAATCCTGCTTGCTCTGCGCCGTCGCGGCAGGCGTAACGCCCAACACGGCCACGATCAGCGCCGCTCCCAGCCAGCTATGCATCGGGAATCCTCCCTGCAGGTCGGGCGGATAGGACCCGGAATGCCCTTCCCCGTCAAACCTGTCGCCTGCCAATCGCTGGAACGATAGGCTCAATCGTGTCGACTTGAGGGAGAAACAACATGACAACCGCCTCGCCCTGCTTCGAGGTCACCATCGCCGACCGGGTGGCGCATGTCGTCATGAGCCGCGGGGCGGAGTTCAACACCTTCACGCCACAGGCCTGGGTGGATCTTCCCCAGATCATCAAGGACATCGACCGCAACGCCAAGGCGCGGGTCATTGTCATCTCCTCCACCGGCAAGCATTTCACCGCCGGAATGGACCTCGCCGTCTTCCAGCGCCCCGACGGCATCGTTGGCCAGAAGACAGATCCGCATCTCCGCGCCGAGAAATTCCGCGCCGACCTGAAGACACTGCAGGAAGCCTTCACCTGCCTCGATCAGGCGCGCATGCCGGTGATCGCCGCCGTACAGGGCGGATGCATTGGCGCAGGCGTCGACATGGTCTCGGCTTGCGACATGCGCTTTGCGACGAAGGACGCCTTCTTCTGCATCCAGGAGATCAACATCGGCATGACCGCCGACGTAGGGACCTTCCCGCGCCTCTGCAAGCTGATGCCCGAAGGCTGGGTGCGCCAGATCGCCTACACCGGTGAGCGCCTACCAGCCGAGCGCGCCAAACTGCTTGGCCTCGTCAACGAAGTCTTCGACACGCAGGCCGCCATGCTCGACCACGTGATGAGCCTCGCCCGCGAGATCGCGTCCAAGAACCCGCTCGCCGTCACCGGCTCCAAGGCGATGATCAACTACGCCCGCGATCATTCGACGGCGGACGCGCTCGACTATATCGGCGTCTGGAATGCCGGCATGCTCTCGGGCCCGCACATGGGTGAAGCGTTCAAGGCCAAGGCCGAAAAGCGCGACGCCGATTTCCCAGATCTCATGCCGTTGCGCGACAAGCCGCTCTAATAGTCCAGCGTCGGCTGGAAACGGCTAAGCAGAAAGAACGGCGCGCCTGACAGGAACGTGTCGACATAGCGCACCGCCTGGAAGTCGCCATTGAGCGCCACTCGCGGCAGGGCGAACATGCGATCGCGATGCTTCCCGGTCAGCATGCCCTTGCGCGTCGTGACCGCGCTCCTGAAACCAAGGCTTTTCGCTAGATCAAACTCCCTCGCACCCGCCGAGCCGGGATCGCCATATGGGTAGGCGAAATGCTCTGGACGAATGCCAATCTCGGCGGCGATCGCATCCGCGCCCGCGCTCATTTCCTGCCGCGCGCGGGCTTCATCGAGCTTGTTCAGCGCGAAATGGTTGACGGTATGATTGCCGATTGTGACCAGCGGATCGGACGCGAGCGTTCGTACCTCGTCCCAACTCATCGAAACATCGCGGCACAGCTTTTCCATTGACACGCCGTGGCGCGCGCAGAGATCGCGAACGATCGCGCGCTGTTCATCCTCGGGCGCGCGCCTGATCCACGGGTAAAGCTCCTGCCACGCAGCATTCTTCTTGGTCAGCGTGGCGCAAGGAATGCGTTTCTCGACGCCATCGCGTTCGATCGTGATCTCGTCGTTCCTTGCGATGACTTCTTCAAGTCCGATCCACCATAGCTCGGCAGAACCTTGCGGCGCCGCGCTGCTGACGTAGACCGCAAAGGGTGCGCCATGCATTTTGAAAACCGGCAGCGCACATTCGAGATTGTCGCGGTAGCCATCGTCAAGCGTGAAAGCCGCGAACGGCCGCGAGGCGGTCCCGCTCGATAGCCTGTCCACCACCTCGCCTACGCTGACGATATCCCAGCCAAGCTCGCGGGTCCGCTTGATCGCCGCGCCCAGGAACTCAGGAGTGATCGAGAGTATGCCGTTGGGATCGAACGCCTTGCCTGCACAGGGCTTCACGTGGTGCAGCATGAAGATGATGCCGACGCCGCGCGTGACCGGCGCAAGTGCTCTGGCGGCGCCTGAATAGTGGAGCGCATCAAGGCCGCTTTTCAGGATCGCCGAATTCACGCCGTCCCCCAGCAGAACCTTGCCATCTTCCGCGCACAGCGCCTCGCCCGCAAGTGCACGGGTTGGTCGCCGGCTACACGAAGTCGTTCCGCCGCCCCGCTATTCGACTACAAACTTCGCGAACGCCGCCTTGGCGGCTGGCTGCACACCCGCCTCGCCGATCGGACGGCCGACCGAGTAGGGATCGTTGCCGACATAGAGTTGGTAGATTCCGGGCCGGATCGGCGTGAAGGCAAACGACGCCGTTCCCGCCTTGTCGAATTCCAGCGCTCGGAACATCAGGCTCTGCAGGTGGACCTCGACATCATTGATGGTGACGACGCGCAGATGAGAGTTCTGCAGCAGATCGGGAACCTCTACCCGCCACACCTTGCCGCCGTCGCTCTTCACCGTGAAGCGATAGTACTCGCCGGTAACAAGTTTGAACTCCGTTTTCGACAGCACAGGCGCGCCGTCGGCGCTGGTCTTGATGTCGAGCCCGATATCGACCGGCGGATACGCCGCCAGATTCCCGCCGACCTGCGCCAGCGCCGCCGGCGTAGCAAACAGCACGGCGATGAAGACCAGAATCCCGCGTATCACTTCGAGCCGCCCGTCGGGCTGAACAGCCCCTGCGCCGTGAACACAAGCTGGTCGCTTATCCGCGCCTCGACCGAAACGAACAGGATCGACCGCGAGCGCTTGTCCACCGTGGTGCGGATTTCCACCACTCCGTCGCGGATGTCCTGGGCCGCCAATTCAAGCGCCAGCGACGTCATCCGAAGGTCCCCGGACACCTGCCCCATCGCGGCAATCGCGGTTGCGGCGCAGCGCATCGGCTCGGCCGGTCCGGGCCCGCCCAAACTGATGGAAGAGACTGAATTCACACTGGCTATGGAAGCTTCGCTCATCAGACGCGGACGCTAGGACCGGCCTAACGGTTAAGCAATGCTAACTCCCGGTTAACTCATTCAGCGCTACCGGCTGGGAACATGATGCGCATGCGATTCCCCGTCGCTGTCCTTGCCGCGCTCACGATTGGCGCGCCCGCTGCCGCATACGCGCAGTCCGCCCCGGCGCAGAAGAACCAGCCGGAACCCGCTCGCATCGACGATATCCAGATCAGCCGCGAAGGCGAGACCGTCTCGATCCTTGTGAAACTCTCTCAACAGCCGGCGGCCGCTACAGCCAAGGCCAGTGGCGATGACCTCGTTATCGAGATCGAAGGCGTCCAGCTCGCAAAACTCGCGCTCGATCCGCCGGCCGGATCACTGGTCCGTCACGTCGAGGCCGCGGACAGGAAGCTGACGCTGTCAGGCGCAGCCTTCGGCCAGGCGTCGACCGTCATCTATCGCAACGCCGTTCTGATCGAAGCAAAATTGGCCGAGCCCGAGCTGCGCGGCGCGTCGCTTCTCGGCAAGCCGCCGCTTGCCATTGTGACACCGCCACCTGCGGCGGTCGCACCGCCGCAAACGCCGAAGGAACCACAGAAGCCGCTACCGGTCGCCGAAGTAATGCTGCCAAAGGCTCCGGAACTTGCCAGCTCCCTTGAATCGAAAGCCATCGCGCTTGTTCCCCCGCCCGCATCAAAGACTGCGCCCCTGCCCGCAACGCCGAAGGTTGTGGCTGCCGCTCTCGTCGGCATCGACGATGCGCGCTGCAAGACAGCGGCGATGGAAGTCGTGAAGGATCCCTGGGCCCTCGCCGCTCTGGGCGATCACGCACTCTGCCTGCTTGACGCTGGCAAGACCGCCGAAGCGAAGAACCGCATCGACCAGCTCGCAGCATTTTCACCTGAAGACTGGCGTGTCGCTCTTGGCCGGGCCGCGCTGGACGCTGCCAGGGGCGACAGCAACGCCGCCCAGACCGGCTATCGCACGGCCGCGCAGCTCGCGCCGAACGCTGATATCCGCGCCGCCATCACGGCGAAGCTGGAAAAACCTGCTGAACATTAGGGAAAAGCCGCTGGCGGCAAAAGCAATCGGGCGCATCCGTCAGATGGGCTGAGCCGAATGCGCCCGAGGAAACTCTACGAAGAAGGTATCTTCCCGGCGGGCAGTCTCGGGGGGTCGGGGGGGACGGATAAGACCACCAGCGCCGGGAAGACTAGCGACAAAACGTCATCAGGCTTTGTCGGTTCCATCGATGTGGTGAATTTTTTCAGCGTTTGAAGTCCCCGCCGGTCACAGCGCGGTGAGCTTCCGCCAAGCCGCTGAATCTTCGGCGAGAATCCTGCAAACTTTCTACGGTGAAATTCCGGAAAAGAAAGAGGCGGGCGGCCCGATAGGACCACCCGCCCTCACCATAACTCTACAAACTGGAGGCTACGCTACTTTTACAGCCGTTCCGGCGTTGAAGGCGCCGAAGATATCGCCCAGATGGCCGACACCCGACACGCCGAATACCGTGCTTGCGAACGCGCTGATCGCCGGAAACAGCGCACCGATCTCGTTATTGCCCAGCCCCTCTCTCTGAAGGTTCCGGATTGTCTGCTCGGTCACGGACCTGCGCCCGCCCGGGGTCTGCTCGATCAGGCGTGCAATGACGCCGGTGGCCGCACCAACCTGCGCGCCCATGCTGGCGGCCAGTGTGCGTGTGCCCGGAACCCGCTCGAAAACTTCATCGGCAAACGGCGCGCCCTGGCGGTCCGCAGCGTTCAGCACGATGCCCAGCGCGGCCTTAGCGGCTTTCTGGTTGAGGCCAGTGTCCGAGGCAATGTGCTTGACGAAGTCTGAAAGCATTGAAGCCTCGCGATCGACCGAGGCCGCACTCTCGCCTGTTAAGGTTGCCGGGGTCTTAAAGGCCCAAAATCACAGCGGCATCAGATATCCGGACGGCCCATCGGGTTGTATGACTCGTAATGTGCGTAGGGCTCGTTCATCAGACGCGCCCACATCTGGTCGCCCCATGAATAGTGCCACCATTCAGTGGGATTGTTGGCGAACCCTGCCTCGCTCATCGTCCAGTAGAGAAGGCGGCGATTGGCGCGCGCCTCGTCATCCGACATCGAAACTGCCGGCTTGCGCTCGAACCCGTCGGTCCATGCCTCGTCGGTGAGATCGTCGAATATGCCGCCCATGAACAAAGGCTGGCGGGTGTCGCTGTAGATCAGTGTCAGGTCGACCGCCCCGCCGGTGGAATGCGGCGAGGGAGACGCTTCGCCCGCGCTCGGCGCGGCCCAGTACTTCTCCACCTCGTCGACCAGCGCCTGCCCATCGAGATCCGGCCGCCGCTGCTTCAGCCAGTCCGGGAACCACTGGTCGTGGAAGAACCGCTGCACCGCCTGCGGCCGCCACGCGTCGAACAGGTAGAGTTCGATCCCCAGCGGCGCCAGCGCAGCGTTGACCTCGACCAGCTTCGCCGAGACTGACTTCCGCAGGAACAGATCCGGGATCGAGCCCGGCGCGCTGACGAAGTAAGGCGGGTTGCGCGGCGTGTTGTAGTGATTGTCGCCCGCGATCCCCATCGTTCGCACATCGACGCACCGCTCGGCGGCCAGCCGCCCGCCGAGCGCGATCACCACGTCCTGCCGATAGCCCTGCTTGCGCGCCTGCTCCTCCGCCGAGGACGGCACGGGTTTTAGCTTGAACTCCGACGGGTCGCGACTCATGCCCAGTACATTAGTCGACCACGGCCCCATGACAGAATCCGATTCCTCTCGCCCGCATCGCTGAAGCCACCTACACCGCAACACGAGCACGTTACAAAGCCGCAACGCTTGGAACGAGTGCGAGGTTCAAACCTTCCCTCCGCACAATCGCCAGACAGATTGGCGTCCAATAGGAAGATCAAGCCATGAAGTTCCTTCTCGCATCGTCGGCGCTCGCAGCCGCGTTCGCCATCGCACCCGCTTACGCCCAACAGACGCCCAAGCCGCCGATCACCGCCGAGTCGGCCACCCAGGGCACGGTAACTGTCGAAGGCATTGAACCCTCGCAGGTCCTCGGCGCTATCGACACCAGCAAACTGGTCGACCAGCCGGCTCCGGCCGACGAACAGCCGCAGGTCCAGGCCCAGGCCCAGGCCAAAACGCAGGTGACGGTGGACGAGACAACGGTCCAGACCGCCGACGCCAAGGTTGAAACCAAGGTCGAGACGATCACCCCGGTCTCAGGCCGCCCCACCCTCGACCCGGAAACCCCGATCGCGCCTGAAGTCCAGGCCGTGGTCGACAGCGGCAAGAAGTACACGACGGCAGACATCGTCCTGGCCCAGCTTGAGGCCATCAAGAACACCCCGCCGGTCAACCCGACGACAACCATCACAACGACGACCACCACGCCGACCCCGACGGAAGGCTGAACCCGCCTAATCCTCGGCCGACACTCTAGCAACCCTACGCGCCTGGCAGGCTGACCGTCCCGCCGGGCGCGTTCTGTTGCATTCCCACCAAATCTGTCGCTTAACGTACCTCCATCAACACCCTGAAGAACCGGTACGGAGGACTACATGCGTGAGGCGGTAATCGTTTCGACAGCTCGCACGGGGCTCGCGAAATCGCAGCGCGGCGGCTTCAACATCACCCACGGCGCGGCGCTTGCCGGCCATGCGATCAAGCACGCGGTCGAACGCGCCAAGCTCGAACCCGGCGAAGTCGAAGACGTCTACATCGGCTGCGCCAACCCTGAAGGCGCCACCGGCGGCAACATCGCCCGCCAGGCCGCGCTCTGGGCCGACCTGCCGACCTCGGTCGCCGGCGGCACCATCAACCGCTTCTGCTCCTCGGGCCTCAACGCAATCGCTCTCGCCGCTCACCAGATCCGCGACGGCGCCGACATCATGATCGGCGGCGGCGTCGAGTCGATCTCGCTGGTCCAGCTCGGGCCACGCGCCGCGCCTGAAAAAGACGGCCGCAACCGCGCGCTCGACGAAAAGCTCATGAAGAAGATCCCGGCGATCTACATGAGCATGCTCGAAACCGCCGAGATCGTCGCCGAGCGCTACAACATCAGCCGCGAATACCAGGATGAGTACGCCCTGCAGTCGCAGCAGCGGACCGCCGCCGCCCAGGCCGCCAATCTCTACAAGGACGAAATCGTCCCGATGGCGACCAAAATGGCGCAGACCAACAAGGAAACCGGCGAAGTCACCGTCGTCGACTACACGGTGACGAAAGATGAGTGCAACCGTCCGCAGACGACCCTTGCCGATCTCCAGAAACTCCAGCCCGTCTTCAAGGGCGGCCAGAAGATCCAGGAAGGCAAGTACATCACCGCCGGCAACGCCTCGCAGTTCTCCGACGGCGGCGCGGCGCTCGTGCTGATGGAAGCCAAGGAAGCTTCCAAGCGCGGCCTCAAGCCGCTCGGCGCCTTCCGCGGCTTCGCCGCCCACGGCTGCGAGCCTGATGAGATGGGTATCGGGCCCGTGTTCGCGATCCCGCGCCTGCTGAAGCGCCACGGCCTCAAGGTCGATGATATCGACCTCTGGGAGCTGAACGAAGCCTTTGCCTCGCAGTGCCTCTACTGCCGCGACAAGCTTGGCATCGACCCGGCGAAATACAACGTCAACGGCGGCTCGATCTCGATCGGCCACCCGTATGGTGTCACCGGCGCACGCTGCACCGGCCACCTCCTGCTTGAGGGCCGGCGCCGCAAGGCCAAGTACGGCGTTGTCACCATGTGCATCGGTGGCGGCCAAGGCGCTGCCGGCCTGTTCGAGATCTTCAACTGATCTGAACAACCCGCTGAAAGCGAACGGCCCGGCATTGCTGCCGGGCCGTTTTCATTTGAGCCGCATCGTCATCTAATTCGAACCGTGCCCGGGTCCTTCATGCCCGCTGGCCCCCAGATAACCTCGACGACTGAGTCCGGCATGTTGGAGTACATCCGGAACATGTCCTCAGAGACGAGGCTGGCGAGACATGGGCGCGCCTGTTCGCAGTTCGTCTTATTCTCTGCGTTCCCGATCAGCGCGATCGACCTGTATGAGCTCTTCTTCTTGCCGATGATTTCCTCTTCATCGTGATACAGATTTTCGATCCGGACGCTTTGAAGCTTCTTGTCGTGGATGGCCCAGATCTTGTCTTTCGATACAACCTTGAAGACCGGCTTGAAGTTCGATTGATGGCCATCGCCGACATCGCTCACGCGCGTGTATAAGATCAGCGCACACGGCTGCTTAGGCTCGGCCAGCTTGTTCGGCGGGCAACGGCCTTCCTCGGTGAGCAATTTGTAGAGGTCGCGCGGATCGTCGAAGGTAACCAGGCTGTAGTTCGCCGGGTCGAGTTCTTTCGAGCCAGGAATAGCTGACGCCGAAGCCGCCGCGGGCGACGGCGCCGAACTCGCAGCGGCTACGGATCCGCCCGGCGAGAGCGCCTGGTCAAGCAACACCAGCCCGTCGGCGATCCACACCGCATCGTCACATGCGCCCTTGCAGTCCAGGTCCATCCTGGCCAGTTCAGCGCGCTGCTTCCTGGCCGAGTCGTTGTCTTCAAGTTGGATGTAGGTCAGGCCCAGCCTTGTCCTGGGCTCGGGCCGCTTCGGATCCTGCTTGACCGCCGTCTCAAGAAATCCTTTCGCCTCTGCCCACTTCTCGAGGCCGATCTTGGCGAGACCCATCAGGAAGTTGGCGTCAGCGTTGTTGGGATTGCGGTGCAGCAAATCGCTGAAAATTCCCTCGGCGACCTGGTAGTTCTTGTTCCGCATCGCTTCGACGCCAGCCTGTGAAAGCGCAGAAAACGTAGCTTCCGTGTTCTCGTCGACCCGGTCGGCCTTATAAATCAAATCGTAGTCGGGCTTGGTGCTCAAACCAACCTGAGCGTTCGCTACGCTGGCCACGGAGTGCGCAGCCGCAGCGATAGCGAGTAGGGAAAGCGTTCGGCCAAGCATGAGCGCTCCATGGTTGATTGCCGCTGGCAACATAACCCATTCGCCACTACGCACGAAGTTCTTTTGCGGCGGCCTGGATGTTTGCCTAACCTGCGGCGTCCAGATCCAGGACGTAGTAGAACTCCCGGTCCCACAGGGCGTACAGCAGCCAGTCGGGAAAGCCATAAGCCGCCTGCACGTAGTTTTCCTGCGATGCGTGAATCTTCCAGCCGCGCAGCTTGGCGGCCGTGTTGCCTGGCATGGCATGCGTCGGCTCGGGCTGGTTGGCGGCGACGAACCTGCCGGCTTCACCGCCGAACGCCTTCAGCCCGGCGCTGGGCGTGATGACGTAGGCGATCCAGCGCGGCCCGCGATAATTGCCCGAACCCTGCGCCCTCACCTGCTTCACCGCGGTCTCCGCCGCGAGACCCATGCGCATGTGATCCTTGTGGCCGGTCGCTCCGCTCGCCGGCCAGAACGTCACAACGAGATCCGGCTGCACGGCAACCATCTTCGCCGACACACGCGCGACGATCTCCTCCATCGGCACGTCCGGCACGCCGCCATCGGGATAGTCCCAGACTTCCTGGTCATCGATGCCCAGCGCGAAACCATTCTTCAGCGCCTCGGCCTTGCGCACCACGCCAAGATCTACCTGCCGCGCCACCACAGGAACCTGATGCCCGGCCTCGCCCTTCGTGCCCGTCACCAGCGCCGTGAACGCGCCATCGTCCTTTGCCGCCGAGAAGAACCCCGTCACCAGTTGCTCGTCGTCCGGATGCGCGAACACGCCCAGCGCCCGCTTCGCATCCACCACGCCTACCACCGACGCGACGCTCTGCGCCGACGGCGCCACGAAATAGGTGCGCATGTAGAGGAACACCGCGAACACGAGGAGGGCGAGCGCCGCCACTACCCATCCGCCAATGATCGCAATCTTCTTCGCCACGGACCGATCCTCCCGCGCCGACCCTAGGTGTATTGTCCGGGCGACGCCAGTTGCCGCGCCGGCAACCCTACACACACGAAAACGCCCGCCCCTTGCGAGGCAGGCGTCTCCGTCAGGTCATCAGTCAGCCGCTTCTAGCCGCGCAGGTTGATGTCGACACCCAGGCGGATGAGCGAACCGCGGTCGTTCCGATAGTAGTAGTCCCGCTCGGCGTAGTCGCGGCCATTGCGGTAATCGCGGTAGACAATCACGTCGCGCGGACGCGGCGGTGTCCAGCCACGGCGCTCGCCGCGATCGCGTACGTAATACCAGGCGCGAGCGGGGCATCTTATGACGCGTTCGTCACGACGGTCTTCGCGGCGGTCGTTCCAGCCGTTGTCCCGACGGGCGTCCCGGCGATCCTCCCGGAGGTCCGGACATTCACGCGCATTGATGCGCCACTCGCCGGCGACAGCGGTGCCAACAGGCGCCAACGCCATGAGGCTCGCAGCCACGAGGCCGCATCGGATCATTCTCTTGGTCATGGTCTTCATGGCTCAATCTCCCAGCCAGACATGTCCCTCCATGTCACTACGACTTCACAACCTCCCAGCCGGACGCGGGTTCCGGCACACGACTCGAAAAAATGTAGCGATATCAGCGCGATGTGAACGGGCATTCAGTTTGAGCAGGTTCCCGCTGAACCATCGCCCGCGTGATGGGTTAGTTGATTGCCGGTGCCGCGTACGAAGTTTGCCGCCGCCCCATCCCTGCCCGATTTGCCTCGAAGGCTCCCGATTCACAGACAGCCTGATTACAGACAGCGAGACCGATCATGAAATCCATCCTGACCGTCATCGCTGCCGCTCTCGCCTGCGCGCCGGCTTTCGCGCAGGACGTCAGCATCTCGAAACACAACGGCAAGGAAGCGACCGCCGCCGAAGCCGCACAGTGCGTCGCCTACTATCGGGCCGAGGCGAAGCTGCACCGGCCGGCCAACGCTCCATTCGAGGAGACGTTGCGCGGCCAAGCTTGGAAAAGCTATCTGGACAGCCTCAACAGCGGCATCGATCCCCGCACGCTGATCGCCAAGTCCGAAAAAGACATGGCAGCCGCGCTGGCAAAATCCAAAACGGACTGGCGCAAGCCCTACGAAACGAGCTGCAGCGAGTTCGAGAAGATCAGTTGAGGCCATCATCACGCCCGATTTGGGCGGAAGCCTTCGTGTCGGGAGTAAGCCATGCGTATCGCGATCCTGATTGCCGCCCTTGGCTTCGCCGCCTGCCAGCAGGAAACGGCCGATCAGCCAACCACAGCGGCGCAGCAGACGCCGGCGGCTGAAGCAACGACGCCTGTCGCGAAAGTCCCGCGCGCCGAAGTCGAAGGCTGGCAGACCGATCCCGCCTCCTACGCCATGCTCGGCGGCACGATCCCGAGCTTCTCGCTGGATCGGGTCGGCGGCGGCAAGGTCTCGCAGGACGATCTGCGCAACCGCTGGACCATCCTCGGCTTCTGGAATGCAACCGCCGCTGGCATCGATGAAGAGGGCACCTACATCCGCGCGCTGAACTCAGCTGTTGATCAGGATCCTGATCTCGATTTCCTTACTGTTCATCTGAAGATTCGCGCCGCCGACGTGGACATCGACAAATGGTTCGCAGACTTTGCTCCACCCTGGCCGACGCTCGTGGACAAGGGCGGCGGGGATACGCTCTTCAGCATCCAGCAGACGCCGGCCTATCTGCTGATCGGTCCCGATCTCACCATCGAGGGCTATCGTGGCGCGCTGGCGGCGACGCCAGACGACGGCATCAAGTCGGTGATCCGGGGCGTCGCCGAAATCCGCAAGCAGATTGCGGCGCCTCAGTAGGACGCGTCAGCGGCCCAGCGCATACGGCCCTGTCTTCTCCACCGCCCGCGCCCATGCTGGCCGCGTATGGATGCGATCCAGCCACGCATCGAAGTTGGGATAGCTTGCCAGCTTCTGCTGCGCCCGAGCCACTTCGGCGATGAAGCTCATCTGGATGTCGGCGCCGCTCAGCGCATCGCCGACGAAGAACTGCTTCCCCGCCAGCCAGCCATCAATGTAGCCGAGGTGGTTGGCGATCTCGCTCTCGATGCGCGGATGCAGCGGCGCGCCCGCGTCCTTCAGCCGCCCGACATACATGTTCAGCATCAGCGGCAGCATGGCCGAGCCTTCGCCATAGTGCAGCCATTGCTGGTAGTAGTCGTAGTCCGCCGATTTCGGATCGGGCGCGAGCCTGCCGCCGCCAAGGCGCCGGATGATGTAGTCGATGATCGCGCCCGTCTCGTTGATCGTGCGATCGCCGTCGGTGATCACCGGGCTCTTGCCGAGCGGATGGATCGCCTTCAGCTCTGGCGGCGCAAGGCGCGTCTTCGCATCCCGCTGGTAGGTCTTGATCTCGTAAGGCGTCCCCAGTTCCTCCACCAGCCAGACGATGCGCTGCGAGCGTGACTCGTTGAGATGATGAATGGTCAGCATGGGATTCTCCTGCGTCCGTCCGGGTTCAGCCTCGGATGTCGGCGCTTCACCTTTCATTTGAGCAGGGCTCAGCCGATCCATCAACGCCAGAAGCCGCGTGGTTATCTGCGCTGGGTTGCGCATGACGTCGGGTGAAAGCTTGCCCGCAGCGACCTTGGAGTCGCAGCGAACGAAATAATGCGGTGAGCCGATCGGGTTCGACCGCGAGAATTTCGGATCGGAGCGGTCTTGACCCTTCCGGCGCAGCACCCCACTATGTGAGTGAACGCTCACATCACTAGAATACAGGAGCTTCACCATGATCCGTCGCGCAATCGGCAGCAATGGCCGCACCGTCAACGCTATCGGCCTCGGCTGCATGGGCATGGCCGCCTTCTATGGCCAACCGATGGAGGAAGCGGACGCCGTCAAGCTGCTCCACACCGCCCTCGATCTCGGCGTCGACCATTTCGATACCGCCGAGATGTACGGCCTGGGGGCGAACGAGCGCCAGCTTGGCGCCGCTTTCCACGACAGGCGTGACAAGGTCTTCATCGCCACCAAATTCGGCCCGAAGGTCGATCCCGTAACGCAGCAGCGCCTGGGCGTCGATGGCTCGCCCAAGAACGCAGTGCGTGCGCTGGAACAGTCTCTTCGCTTCCTCAAGACCGATCACGTCGACCTCTGGTATCTCCACCGCCGCGACTTCACCCGCCCCATCGAGGAAACCGTTGGCGCAATGGCGGATGCT